>CAJOOE010000110.1 GCA_905236145.1 uncultured Selenomonadaceae bacterium | reverse complement strand
TCAACCCTTGACACCGGAAAGATATTTCGCAATCATTGTATCATAATCCGCCGTGTGAGCGAATGCCTCGGTTGCCAATTTCTTTCTCGTTTCGTAATCGACTTCTCCGGTTTCCGAAATCATCTTTGCAATTTCGTCGTAACGTTCCGGATTGGTGACGACCGTGACAAATTTAAAATTTTTCGCCGCCGCCCGGATCATTGCCGGCCCGCCTATGTCGATATTTTCTATCGCCTCGTCAAGTGTAACGTTCGGTTTTTTTATCGTACTTTTGAAAGGATAGAGATTAACGACAACCATATCAATCGGCAAAATTCCGTTTTCTTCCATTTGCCGCAAGTGTTCCGGATTGTCGCGAACGGCAAGTATGCCGCCGTGAATTTTGGGGTTGAGAGTTTTAACTCTGCCGTCCATAATTTCCGGGAATCCGGTAACGTCGCTGACGTAAGTGACCGGAATACCTGCCGCCTTAATCGCCTTCATTGTGCCGCCGGTGCTGATAATTTCCACGCCGGCTTTGCTCAATTTTTTTGCGAGATCGACCGCACCCAATTTGTTGGACACGCTGATTAAAGCCCGTTTGATTTTGAGTTCCATAAAAATTTCTCTCCTTCTTTTTCTTTCCGCTCATACTTTGTTTTGTTTTGATTATACAAAAAAATTTCCTTAATCTCAACAGAAATTAAACGCTTTCCGGAAAAACAAAAAAAATCCGATGTACCGTCGGATTTTGATTTTTTAATTTACGTCCACGCTTACAACGCCGTCAATCCTCTTTACCGCATCCACAACAATTACGCTTTTCAAACTTCGATGATTGTAAACTTCAAACTCTATACATAAAATGTCTGCGGAATCTTCATCGGCGTGAACTTTTACTCCGCGAACTTTCAACTGCATATCGTCAAGGCAAGTGCTTATGTGCATAAGCTGTCCCGGCTTGTCCTTCGCGTGAATTGTAAGATACAAATTTTTCTCGTGCATGACCCATTCGTCAATCCGGGAAAGAGTACCCAAAGTCGCAAAGACAAGCCCGGTTGCAAAAAGTGCTCCGGAATAATATCCCGCTCCGATTGCCAGCCCGACGCCGGAAACAACCCAAAGACAAGCCGCCGTCGTCAAGCCGGTGACCGTCAAACCTTCCTTCATTATCGCACCGGCTCCCAAAAAACCTATGCCGCTTACGACCTGAGCCGCCAGACGTGCGGGATCGGCATTTGTCCTGCCTTCGACTTTAAGATAGAGAGCCTCACTCAAAACCATGATAAGACACGATCCCAAGCAGACCAAAACATTTGTACGAAGTCCGGCAGATTTTCTGCGACTCTGCCGCTCATAACCTATAATTCCTCCGAGAACGCAAGAAAGAGCCAACCGGAAAAAAAGTTCCCATTCGGAAATCAATAAAACTCACCTCTCACAATTTTAAAAAACAAAATATCAGACAAGCAACCGGATTTTTTCGTCGGCCTTCGATTGAAATTTTTCGCGTTTGACGATAAATCTTTCATGCCGTCCCTTTCCGATTTCTTCGACTTCATCTGCGGCGGAAACTTCAAAAATCAACTTTCTGCCGTCAATCTCCGTCAAAATCGCCTTTGTCCGTATTTTCATATTTACCGGCGTCGGTGCAATATGCTTTATTTCAAGCGAAGTCCCGACAGAAGTAAATTCCGGCGGCAGATTTTTTTCCGCCAAATTTGTCGCCGCCTTCTCCATAAGGCAGACCATCACCGGAGTAGCCAAAACTTTCAAACTGCCGGAGCCGGCTTTTAAAGCGGTTTCTCCTTCCGTCACCGTCATTTCCTCGACATTCGACAATCCCGGTTTCAAATTTTCAAAATCCATAACTTTATAACCTCCGTCATTTTTCAAGAAATTTTTGAGAGTGCGGAGTTGAAATATTGCGGGTCGTCGGAAACTTCCCTTTCAATCCACTCCGGCAACCGGACGACTTCATTTTCGGATTTAATTTCGACTTCAGCCAAAATCAGCCCTTCGTGCCGTCCTTCAAAAAAATCAATCTCCCAAATATGCCCGGCGTATTCGATCTTTCGCCGAATTTTTTTTAAGACGTTCGGTTCGCAAAGTTTTAAAAGTTCTCTCGCATCGTCAACCGGAATTTTATATTCAAATTCCGTTCGCGTTATTCCGACGGTCTTGCCTTTGACAGTCAAAAATCCGGAGCCGCCTTTCAAACGGACGCGGACTGTTTTTTCCGGGTCTGTCGATAAATAACCTTGTGCAATTTTTTCGCCGGCATCAAGTTTTTCGGTCGATAATTTTTTTTCGTTCACCAAAAATTTTCTTTCAATTTCCCTTGCCATTTTCCCGCCGTCTTTCAAAATAAAATTTAACTGTTTAATTTGCCCGCCGAAAATATTTTCCTGCAAAAAAATTTGTCGAAGAAAAATCCGATTAAAATTTTTTTTGCAGGGGAATTGAAAATTTGGCAGAAAAAATTATTTCCGGGAAGTGGAAACGAAATGCAAAATATTGATTTGACCGGCAAGGCGAAAAAAACAATAACTTTCGGTCTTGCCGGGATTTTGACGGCGGCGGCGGTCGTCGGTTATGCGGAATTTAATTATTGGCACGGGGACAAAATTATAAAAATCAACAACGCAAAAGTCACCGGGACAATGCTTTCCGTCAGAGCGTTGACGAAGGGAAAAATTAAGGAAAATACTTTTTCCGACGGCGATGAAGTCAAGGCGGGCGACGTGATTGCCCGGCTGGAAGTAAGCGTCACTCCGGAAGAAATCGAACAGCTTGAAAATACCGTCAACCTTGCCAAAAGAAATTACGCCGAATTAAAGACAGGAAAAATTGTAAAAGTGCCGGTAAAAAGACCGAAACCGAAATTGAACGGAAAAGTTTCGACGCTGGCAACTCTTGAAGAACGGGCGAACAGAATGAACGAACTTTACGAAATGGGAGCGGTCAGCGGCAAAGAAAGGGACAAGGCGAGGGAAGATTATGAAAAAGCAAAGGCAACCGCTCCGAAAAATCCGGTTGTCGAAACAAATCCCAATGTCGATTTTGTGATAGAGTACGTCGAACAATATCAAGCCACGCCGCCGGAAGTTTTATCCGGAGCGGAAAAGGCGATAAAACAGGCGGAACTGTCTTTGAACGTGGCAAGACAGCAGGCGAGAGAAACGGATTTAATCGCACCGATTGACGGAATTATTTATTATAATACAACTCCGGAAAATGAAGTAAATGCCGGTGATGTTTCCGCGAAAATCGGCGGCGGCAACGATTTATGGATTGAGGCTGAAGTTTCGGAAGAAATTTTTACCCGGATACCGCTCGGCAAACTTGCGAATTATTCGATTGACGGCAAGAATTTTTCCGGCACGGTCATTGAAAAAATTTTGCCGGAAGAACCGGAAGAAAATTCGACCGACGAAGTCAAGCCGAACGACAAATTTACAATAAAAATTTCTTTGCCCGCCGATGCCGAATTAAAGCCGAATACTCAAGCAAAGGTGGAATTTAAAATTTAAAAAATCGACCGGGTTTTTCGGATTCCCGACGCTCAAACGTTTCGTTACTGAATTACTGAAAGGTGTGGTAAAATATGGTTGCCGACAAAAATTTGTTTATGTACGACTTCGCGATTGCCGCGATAATAAAAGATGAAGGTCGCTACATAAAAGAATGGATCGACTATCATTTGCTTGCGGGAGCAGATCATTTTATTCTCTACAACAACGGGAGTACCGACAACACAAAAGAAATTTTGCAGCCTTACATTGAGAGCGGAAAAGTTACTTTGATTGACTTTCCGGGCAGTATGATGCAAATTCCGGCTTACGCCGGAGCGTTGAGGGATTGGAAATTTTTCTGCAGATATATTGCTTTTATCGATGCCGACGAATTTATTTTTCCGAAAGACAACAAAACTGTTCCGGAAGTTCTCGACGAAATTTTATCGGGGAAAAATAATGCCGTCGGATTGTCCGTAAATTGGCATATGTTCGGTTCCGGCGGAGCGGAAAAAGCCGATTGGTCACGCGGAGTTTTGGAAAGATTTTTGTACAGGGCTCCCAATGATTTCACCGATTCCGAAAAAGACGCAGAACTTTATTTTGGAAATGCTCACGTCAAAACAATAGTCAATCCGCGATTTGTGGAATATTATGTGAATCCGCATTTGGCAAAATGTTTTATGAATTGCAGCACCGTCAACGAATCCGGAGAGCCGGTCAAACGATATTTCAATTATCCGATTACAGACAAAAAAATTATACTGAATCACTACGTCACAAAATCTTGGGAAGAATATCAACTGAAACATAAAAGGGGAAGGGCAGACGTTCCGACCGGTTTTCCCGCATATTCTCGGGAAGATTTTGAAAATGGAGATCGTAACGAAGTTTTCGACGATGAGATTTTAAAATACCGTGCCGCTCGGAAAGAAAAAGTGTCCGCCGGGGGAGGGGCAACCGAAAATTCGAGCGAAAGACTTCTCAAGGCTTTGGGAGATAATTTATTGCCCATGCTTTCAAAAGATTTGCCGAAAGATTTTTTTGTCGGCAAAATGGAAACTTTTTTGACTTGCAGAGCCGTTGCGTCATATTTTCAAAAAGAACTTTCGGATGAGTCTGCCGGAAAATTTTTTGAAGAATTGTCTTTAAAAGCCGTATTGAAAGTTTTGACTTCTTCACCCGTAAATATTTCGGATGCCGAAATGTTCTTGAGTGAACTGCCCAAAATTTTAATTTTGCCTTATCCGATTATCGAAAACATTTTAAAAGTTTCCGAGAAAATTTTGATAAATTTGGCAGACGTTTATAAAAAGTCGGTAAGAATGGACGTTTACGACAGACTGACAAGATTGAAGGATTTATTGCAGGCGTTTTCGGTCTTTAAAAAAAATCAAGCCGTTTTGACGGAGTAAAAAGGAGATTCTTATATGGAACTTTGGTTTTCTGAACAACACACGCCGAACGTAAAATTTTCAATTAAAGTGGATCGGCAACTTTTTTCGGAAACAAGCGAATTTCAACGGGTAGATATTTTTGATTCCGCAGAATTCGGCAGGTTTCTTGTACTCGACGGCTGTATGATGCTGACGGAGAAGGACGAATTTATTTATCACGAAATGATTTCTCATGTGCCGATGTGCGTCAATCCGAAAATTAAAAATGTCTTGCTTGTCGGCGGCGGTGACGGCGGGACGGCTCGCGAACTTTTGAAATATGACACGGTGGAAAATATTGACCTTGTGGAAATTGACGAAACCGTCGTCCGTGCCTGTAAAAAATTTCTTCCTCAAACTGCCGCTTGCCTGGACAATCCGCGAGTAAAAATATTTTTTGAGGACGGCTTGAAATTCGTTCGCCGCCGGGAAAATGAATATGACTTGATTATCGTCGATTCGACGGATCCTTTCGGGCCGGGTGAAGGTCTTTTTACAAAAGAATTTTACGGCAACTGCTGCAACGCTTTGAAGTCCGACGGAATTATGGTTAATCAGCACGAAAATCCTTACTACAAAAAAGACGCGGTTGCCATGCAACGGGCTCACAAAAGAATAGTAAGTTCTTTTCCCATAAGCCGCGTTTATCAACTTCATATTCCGACCTATCCTTCCGGGCATTGGCTTTTCGGTTTTGCGTCGAAAAAATTTCACCCGATTGCGGGAGTTAATTTTGAAAGCTGGAAATCTTTGAACCTGCAAACAAATTATTACAACCCCAAACTTCACAAAGGTGCGTTCGCTCTGCCTTCCTATGTCGAAAAACTTTTGAGAGAAGTTGAAGATTGATTTGCCGCCGTTCAACCTTGTCAAGTCATCGTTTTGCGTTAAATTCGTCAAATGTTTTCTTTTTTTTTGTACGTGTGGCACAGAATTATTTGAAGTAAATTTTCCATACTCGTCAAAACTTTGTTTTTCCGGAATTTTCGCCGGTTTTTATTCTTGTAAACACAGGCAAACTTTGATAAAATCCTGCCACTACTCTAAAAGGAAGGGGAAAATCAAAATGAAGCTCAAGACCGTAACAAAGCGAGCCGGAAACACAGTCAGTTACGACCGCAGCAAAATTTACAATGCGATTGTCGGAGCGAACCGCGACGCGACAAAGCCGGAGTATCGGCTGTCCGACGAAGACGTGGAAAAAGTCACGAATGACATTGAGGCGGCTATCGCAGATCACGACAGCATAGGCGTTGAAGAAATTCAAGACCAAGTTGAAGAATCTTTAATGCAGAGCGGCTTTTTTGATGTGGCGAAACAGTACATTGTTTACCGGCAAAAACACGCTCAACGCCGTGCCGCTCAAAAAAAACTCATGGATACCTACCGCGACATTTTCTTTGCCGACTCGGTGGACGTGGATTTGAAACGCGATAACGCCAACATCAATACCGACGCATCAATGGGAATTATGTTGAAACTCGGTGCGGAAGGGGCGAAACATTTCGTTGACAACTATGTTTTGCCGGCGGAATATGCGGAGGCCGACAAAGAGGACTTTATCCACATTCACGACAAAGACTTTTCGCTCATCACGTTCAACTGCTGTCAAATTGACCTGCTTAAACTTTTTCACGGCGGATTTTCTACCGGACACGGTTTCCTTCGCGAACCCAATTCGATCCGCTCTTATTCGTCGCTTGCCTGTATCGCCATTCAGTCAAATCAAAATGATATGTTCGGCGGTCAGTCAATCAATGCTTTCGATTACGCCATGGCGGAGGGCGTGAGAAAATCTTTCAAAAAATCTTTAAAATCCGCCGTCGAAACGGCATGCGAATTTTGCGACATAAAGCCGCAAGCCGAAATAAATTTTGATATTTGCACTTATTCCGAAAAAGAAAATCCCGCCGCCGTCGAAAATCTTGCGGCGGTCGTCGGCTCGAAAGAAATTGCCGAAAAAATTTACAAGCGGGCTTGCGTGAGTGTCGAAGAGGAAACTCACCAGGCCATGGAAGCTCTCATTCATAATTTTAATACTCTGCACAGCCGTGCAGGTGCTCAAGTTCCTTTCAGTTCGATAAATTACGGCATGGACACTTCGCCGGAAGGCAGACTTGCCACCCGCGAAGTTTTGAATGCGATTGATGCCGGATTGGGTAACGGCGAAACTCCGATTTTCCCGATAAGCGTTTTTCAACTCAAAGCCGGCGTAAATTACAATGTTGACGATCCGAATTATGATTTATTCAGACAGGCTTGCCGGGTCAGTGCGAAAAGACTTTTCCCGAATTTCGTAAACCTTGACGCACCGTACAATTTACAATATTACAAGCCCGGAAATTATAACAGTTACGTTGCGACAATGGGTTGCAGAACTCGCGTAATGTCAAATTTGAACGGGCCGGAGGAATCCGGTTCTCGCGGAAATTTTGCATTCGTCACGATTAACCTTCCCAAACTTGCACTTGAGGCAAAAGGGAATATTGATAAATTTTTTGAGCTTTTCGACAAGTACATAAAAATTTCTCACGATTATCTTTTATTCAGACTTCACACGATAGAAGAAAAACACGTCTATAATTTCCCGTTCCTCATGGGTCAGGGCGTGTGGATGGGATCGGAAAATTTGAAACCGGGAGATCAAATTCGCGAAGTTTTGAAACACGCAAGTTATTCAATCGGCTTTTGCGGTCTTGCCGAATGTCTTGTCGCTCTCATCGGCAAACATCACGGAGAGAGCGAAGAGGCTCAGGAACTCGGCTTGAAAATCGTCGGTCACCTCCGCGAAAAGACAAATTCCTATGCTCAAGCGGAACGCAGAAATTGGACGACTTTCGGCACCCCCGCAGAATCTACCGCCGGACAATTCCAACGCTCCAACAAAAAGAAGTACGGGATAATTAAAGGCGTTACCGACCGCGACTATATGACAAATTCAAGCCATGTTCCGGTTTACTTTCCGATTTGTGCGGTCGATAAAATCCGGATTGAAGCACCTTATCACGCTCTGGAAAATGCCGGGCATATTGCTTACATTGAAATTGACGGCGACCCGACAAAAAATCTTTCTGCGTTTGAGGCTGTCGTTCGAGCCATGCACGATGCGGAAATGGGATATTTTTCGATAAATCATCCGGTTGACAGAGATCCGGTCTGCGGCTACACCGGAATTATTGCGAATGAGTGTCCGCATTGTCACAGAAAAGAAACCGTCAAGGGAACTTTCAAAATTGACGGCAGATTGAAATAAACAGCCGGTATTACTGACCGGCCGACACATTGAGAGGAGTGAAAATTTTTGTTGAAATCCGGCATCGGCTTGCTTATCGGCATAATCGGCGGTTGCCTTTTTCCCGCAAACATAATCGCGGACTTTACAAAAATATTTTCGGTTATTCTCCTTACTGCATCGAATACATTTTTCGGCGGTTTGAAAGCCGCGAGTATCGGAAAATTTGACGATGCTCTTTTTGTGTCCGGTTTTATTTCAAATACATTTTTGGCGTTGCTTTTGGTTTACGCCGGCGATTGTTTCGGAACGGACTTTTATTACGCGATTTTTCCGGTTTTCGGTTACGGGATTTTTAAAAATTTTGCCGATTTGAGAAAGAATTTAATGAAAGCAAACTGAAATTTTCGATTTTTTTTTTGTTGCTATAGCATAAAGCAAAATTTTATAGTAAAATACGCGGGAAACCTTTACGGACAAAAAATTTTTGAAAGATATGGAGGCCGGGAATGTGTTTGAATTGGATAACAGCGGCGTCGACCGGTTTGCAAAAATAAAAGTTATCGGAGTCGGCGGCGGCGGCGGTAATGCCGTCAACCGTATGATCTCTTTGGGCTTGGAAGGCGTTGAGTTTATAGCGGTCAACACCGATGCCCAAGCATTGATGACCGCGCTTGCTCCCAAGCGCATGCAAATCGGCGAAAAGTTGACTCGCGGACTCGGAGCGGGGGCCCGTCCGGAAATCGGAGAGAAGGCCGCTCAAGAGAGTCGGGAAGTGATTATCGACGCTCTTCGCGGGTCGGATATGGTTTTTATCACTGCCGGAATGGGCGGCGGCACCGGTACCGGAGCCGCTCCGATTGTTGCCGAATGTGCCAGAGAAATCGGTGCTTTGACCGTCGGAGTAGTTACCCGTCCGTTCACTTTTGAAGGGCCGAAACGCAAGAAGAATGCCGAACTCGGAATTGAAAATCTCAAAAGAAACGTGGACACGATAATAACGATTCCGAACGACAGACTTTTGCAAGTCGTCGATAAAAAAACTCCCTTGAATAAAGCGTTCAGTATTGCGGACGATATTTTAAGACAGGGCGTTAAAGGTATTTCTGACTTGATCGCGGTACCGGGTCTTGTAAACCTGGACTTTGCGGACGTAAAATCCGTAATGAGCGATGCCGGTTCCGCACTTATGGGTATCGGCGAGGCGTCCGGAGAAAATGCGACCGTTGACGCGGTAAAGGCGGCAATAGATTCGCCGCTCCTTGAAACAAGTATTCAGGGGGCAAGGGGAATTTTGCTCAACATTATGGGTGCGACCGATTCCCTCTCTATGATGGAAGTCAATGAGGCATCAACCACCGTCCAAGAGGCGGCTCACCCCGATGCGGAAATTATCTGGGGCGTAAGCGTTGACGAGTCTTTGGGAGATACGGTTACCGTTACCGTTATTGCCACGCGTTTCAACGACGAAAAAGCGATTGAGCGTCCGGCAAGAAAAGAAACTTCCGAACCGCCTCAACAACAGCAGGAGGCGGCTCCCAATCGTTTCGGCAATTTCGGCGGGGATTTCGGGACAAATATTCCGGAAGTCAGAAAGCCGGCGGCGGCGGAAAAATCTTCCGACGGCGATGCCGGACTCGGCAATTTGATTCCGATTTGGATGAGAAACAAACGTTGAAAAATTTTTAAAAAATTTTTTTGAATTGATGCCTTGCACAAAATAATTGCGGGGTATCAATTTTTTTGTGCTATAATGTCAGCGTTTTGGCAAGTCAGAATTATTCCGGGAGTGATTGAATTGAAATTTGAAAATAAAATACAAATTTTTGACGGGGCAATGGGGACAATGTTGCAAGCCGGCGGACTCAAACCGGGAGCCTGTCCGGAACTTATGAACGTCGAAATGCCGGAAGTCGTGAAAAAAATTCACCGGGCGTATGTCGATGCCGGATCGAATATCGTCGAAACAAATACTTTCGGTGCGGGAAGTTTGAAATTGGAGCATTACGGAATTTCCGACAGGACACGGGAATTAAATTTCGCGGCGGTGAAAATTGCAAAAGAAGCGGTCGAAGGGCGGGCAAAAATTGCCGGCTCAATGGGCCCGACCGGAAAATTTATTTTCCCGCTCGGCGATTTGGATTTTGAAACGGCTTACAAAAATTTCTTTGAACAGTCGCAGGCTCTTGCCGATGCCGGAGCGGATTTTCTGATAATAGAAACTTGCATTGACATTCAGGAAATGCGGGCGGCTCTCCTTGCCGCACACGACGCTTGCAATTTGCCGGTAATTTGTCAACTTTCTTACAGTGAGGACGGCAGGACGGTTACCGGGACGGATCCGAAATCTGCGGCGGTAATTTTGGACGCGATGGGAGCGGATATTATCGGCGTAAATTGTTCGCTCGGACCGGAGCAGCTTGTGCCGGTCGTGAAAATTTTGGCTGAAAATTGTCGCGTTCCGGTCAGCGTGCAACCCAATGCCGGCATGCCTTACCTCGAAAACGGCGTTACAAAATTTCCGATGGACGCAAAAACTTTCGGAAGTTGGGGCGTAAAACTCGTTCAAGCCGGAGCGACTTTTTTGGGCGGCTGTTGCGGGACTTCGCCGGAACATATCGGGGAACTTGCCGCCGCCGTGAAAAATTGCGAAATTCCGGAGAGAAAAATTTTGCCGCGAAAACTTATTCTTGCAAGTCGGAGCAGGACGGTTGAAATTGACAAAGATTTGCCGACGGCTTTGATAGGCGAAAGAATAAATCCGACCGGCAGAAAAAAACTTGCCGCCGAAATTCGCGAAGGTTCCCTGCTGACCGTGAAAAAAGATGCCGTCAATCAGGTTAAAGCCGGTGCGAAAATTTTGGACGTGAATATGGGAGTCGGGGGAATAAATCAAGCGGAAGTCATGGAGCGGGCTGTCCGGGAAATTTCGCAAATTACCGACGCTCCGATCTCAATAGACACCGGCGACTTTAAAGCGTTGGAAGCGGGACTTCGTGCCTTTCCCGGACGTGCTTTGATAAATTCGGTAAGTTACGAGCCGGACAGGATTGAAAAATTTCTTCCGCTTGCCAAAAAATACGGTGCGGCGATTTTGGTTTTGCCGCTGACGGAAAAAGGCGTACCGAAAACCGGAGAGGACAGGGTTGAAGTTGCGGAAAAAATTATTTCTGCGGCGAAAAGTGCCGGACTTCAAGACGGGGATTTTCTGCTTGACGCTCTGGTCATGACGATTTCGGCAGACGCGACCGCTTGCAGGGAAGTTTTGAAAACTTTGAAACTTTACCGGGAAAAATTCGGTTATCCTTCGACAATGGGCTTGAGCAACATTTCTTTCGGACTTCCCAACCGACCGCTGATAAATTCAACATTCTTTGCAATGTGCCTTGCCGCCGGTTTGGACGCTCCCATCATGAATCCTTACGACGAATTTATGCAAAATGCTTTAAAAGCCTCAGCCGCACTTTTGGGAGAAGATCCGAACGGTTTGAATTTCAGCAAACTCGGACAAATGAGCGGCTCGATAACTTTCAATTCCGCAGAAAAAAAATCCGCCGCAGAAAATTCCGATTCCGTCGCCGCGATAAAAAATGCGATTGTCGAAGGGGCGAAAGATGAAATTTCCGGGCTGATTGAAAAGGCGTTGAGTGAGGGAAGAAATCCGGACGAAATTACCGGGAAAATGACCGACGCGATGAATGAGATCGGGGAAGATTTCGGAGCGGGAAAAGTTTTTCTGCCGCAGGTCATGCTTTCCGCCGAAACAATGAAAAAGGCTTTCGACAGGCTGAAAGAAATTCTGCCTGCACGGGAAGTGAAGAAGGAAGGGACTTTTGTAATTGCGACGGTCAAAGGCGATGTTCACGATCTCGGAAAAAATATCGTCGGCGCACTTTTGGCAAACGCGGGATTTAATTTGATAGACTTGGGCAAAGATGTGGATTCTGCGGAAATTGTCCGGGCTGCGATTGAAAACGATGCGGACATTGTCGGACTTTGTGCTTTGATGACCACTACAATGACGCAGATTGACAAAGTAATTTCGGATTTGAAATCTGCGGGAAGTCGGGCAAAAATTATGGTCGGCGGTGCGGCATTGACCCGCGAATATGCCGATTCTGCGGGGGCGGACGCTTATGCAAAGGACGGAGTCCGGGCGGTCAAACTTGCGAAAAAAATTATAGCCGGCGATTTGTGACACAAAAAAAGCCGGAGAGGTTTGCAAGGTGGAAAGTGTCTTTACTTTCCACTTTCCACCTTTTTACTTTCCACCTTTCCACTTTCCACTTTCCACCTTTTCACCTTTTCACCTTTTCACCTTTCCACTTTCCACCTTAATTCGTCGTTTCAAAATCAATAAAATAATGAGCTGACATATCGACAAGTTCATCGGCAATCAGTGCATGGAAACCGGCGAAGGAAAGATTTTTCGCGACGGCTGAAAAAGTGTATTGCCCGACAGCCCAAGCCGCCGCTTGAGTAACTTCGTCAACTTTCGCTATAAAAACCGTCGTGCCTGTCGAAGTATCGACTCTCCACTTTACGCCGTGTACTCCGCTGATGTCCTGCAAAGGCTCGTCCTTCGCCCGCTTGTAAGTCCTTACGCTCAAAGAAACCTCAGGCTCCCAACGCCGCCCGTAATCTATTTGAGCGGTCTTTGACGCTATGGAAGTGTAACCGCTTACCGAATACCCGGATTTTTTCGGAATGTAGAGGGGAACGAAATTCACCGCCTTTGCCAGAGATTCAAAAGTCGCGTGTTGCGTCAGCGGATTGGGCATGCCCGCGATAACGGGTTGCTCGTCCGGCATTGTAACATTTTCCGCCGGGATTTCCGCCGGGATTATCGGATCGATTTTCAACGGTGCGGAAATTTCCGGCAAATTCTCCGGCGGTTGAATTGTTTGCTCCGGCGTTCCGGGCTCGGAAATTGCCGGCGGTTGAATTGTTTGCTCCGGCGAATAAATTCTTACATCTTCCGTATTTTCGGAAATTGCATCGTCCTGATCCGCCGCCATTATCGACAATTCGTTATCTTCCGGTGCGGCAAATGCAACACTTGTACCGACAAAATTTAACGCCGTCGCCAAAATTGCAATTTCATTGACAAGTTTCATAAAAATATCTGACTCCTTAAATTTCAAACTGTTTTCGGAGTGTTTTTTCTGCCAAATTTTCAATTCCCCTGCAAGAAAATACAATTTTGGAATTTGAAAAAGTTTGTCCCCGTCCGGATTTTCAAATTTAATCGGAGCGTTGAAAAATTTTAATGATAACGAGTTTCAAAATTTTGGCAGGTAATACTTTCACTGCGTCGAAAACAGGAGCGAAGAAAATTTTTTTCAAGGAAGTGTTTAGATAAATGAAAAAGACTTATAAAATTGACGTGGACTGTGCGAACTGTGCAAATCTCATGGAGGAGGCGGCAAAAAAAACAGACGGCGTTAAAGATGCATCGGTGAATTTTATGATGTTGAAAATGAAAGTGGAATTTGAGGACGGCAGGGAGCCGGCGGAGGTCATGGAAAGAGTCCGCGAAAACTGCAAAAAAGTTGAAAGCGATTGCGAGATTTTATTATGAACGAAAAGCAAAAAAAAAATCTTGTCCGGATTTTAATAACGTCGGCGTTGATGATTGCCCTTGCCTTTACCGATTTTGAAGGCAAGGCGAAGTTTTTTTTGTACCTTGTCCCTTACCTCATAATAGGTTACGACATTTTGATTAAAGCCGGCAAGGGTGTGAAAAACCTTCGTGCCTTTGACGAAAGTCTTTTGATGGCGATTGCGACTTTGGGAGCGATTGCACTTGCGATTTACGAGGACGGGGATTACAGCGAGGCGGTCGCGGTCATGCTCTTTTATCAAATCGGCGAATGGTTTCAGTCTTACGCCGTCGGAAAGAGCAGAAAAAATATCACGGACTTGATGAACATTTGCCCGGACTACGCGAATATAGAAACGGAAAACGGAATTGAGCAAGTCGAGCCGGACGAAGTGGAACCGGGTACGACGATTGTGGTTAAGCCGGGCGAAAAAATTCCGATTGACGGCGTTATAATTGACGGCGTTTCAAGTTTGAACACCGGAGCATTGACCGGCGAAAGTCTGCCCCGCGATGTCAAGCCCGGAGATGAAGTTTTGAGCGGGAGCATAAATATTAACGGCGTTTTGAAAATCCGGACGACAAAAGAATTTGACGAATCGACAGCCGCGAAAATTTTGGAGTTGGTCGAAAATGCAAGTTCTTTAAAATCGAAGTCGGAAAATTTTATAACGAAATTTGCCCGGATTTACACGCCCGCCGTCGTTGTTTCCGCTCTCGCTCTGGCGATAATTCCTTCCCTTGCAACCGGCGATTGGTCAACTTGGGTTTACCGTGCTTTGATTTTTTTGGTTATAAGTTGTCCCTGTGCGTTGGTGATAAGTATTCCGCTCAGTTTCTTTGCGGGACTCGGCGGGGCAAGTCGCGAAGGAATTTTGATTAAAGGTTCAAATTACCTTGAAACTCTGTCGAAAGTAAAAACCGTAGTGACCGACAAGACCGGGACTTTGACGAAAGGCGTTTTTGAAGTCGCCGCCGTCCACCCGGAAATAATCGACCGGGAAGACCTTTTGCACTTGACCGCCCATGTCGAAAGGTATTCGACTCACCCGATAGCCGCCTCACTCCGGAAGGCTTATCCGCATGAGTCGGACGATTGCAAAGTCGAAGAAGTCGAAGAAATTGCCGGTAAAGGCGTTCGGGCAAAAGTGAACGGGGATATTGTCTGCGTCGGCAATGAAAAGTTTATGCACTCCGTCGGAGCGACGCCGCACCCATGTCATTTGGCGGGGACGACAATTCACGTCGCGATAAACGGGAAATATGCCGGTCATGTGATAATTGCGGACGTTCTGAAACCTTACGCAAAAGAGGCTTGCGACAAAATAAAAGCCGCCGGTGCGGAAAGATTGATAATGCTTACCGGCGATTCAAAACAAGTTGCCGAAAAAGTTTCCGGCGAACTCGGAATAAAAGAATTTTACTCGGAACTTTTGCCGACCGACAAGGTGGAGAAGTTTGAAAAAATTTTGAGCGAAACGAAAGACAAAGTTGCTTTCGTCGGCGACGGAATAAACGACGCTCCGGTCTTGAGCCGTGCAGATATCGGAATTGCGATGGGGGCTTTGGGAAGTGATGCGGCGATTGAGGCGGCCG
>CAJOOE010000109.1 GCA_905236145.1 uncultured Selenomonadaceae bacterium | reverse complement strand
GCGTGGCGTGTTCGTTGACGAAAGGCGGCTTGAAGAAAAATCCGTCGAAATGTCCGGGCGTATAGAAAAAATCGAGGAAAAAATTTATAACCTTGCCGGCGAAACTTTCAACATAAATTCGCCGAAACAGCTTGCGGAAATTTTGTTTGTCAAGCTGAAGTTGCCGCCGGTCAAAAAGACAAAGACCGGATTTTCCACCAACGCCGAAGTTTTGGAAACTTTGAAATATCGTCATCCGATCGTTGCCGAAATTTTAAATTTCCGGACGCTTGCAAAATTGAAATCTACTTACTTGGACGGGATAAAAATTTTGATTCGCCCGGAAACTTGCCGCGTCCATACAAATTTCAATCAGACGGTTACGGCGACGGGCAGACTTTCAAGTTCGGATCCGAATTTGCAAAATATTCCGGTCAGGACGGACGAGGGCAGAGAAATTCGCTCCCTTTTCGAGCCGGGCGAAGGTTATGATTTTTTGCTTTCCGCAGATTATTCGCAGATTGAACTTCGACTCCTGGCTCATCTTTCCGGCGACGAAAATTTAATCGACGCTTTCCGGAAAAATCAGGACATTCACGCGAGGACGGCGGCTGAAGTTTTCGGAATGAAAATTGACGAGGTCACGCCGGATTTGAGGAGAAAGGCAAAGGCGGTAAATTTCGGAATTGTTTACGGGATAAGCGATTACGGACTTTCCCGCGACCTTCACATAAGCCGGAAGGAATCTGCCGAGTATATCGAAAAATATTTTCTTCGTTATCCCGGCGTAAAAAAATTTTTGGACGACACGGTAAAAAATGCTCACGCGACCGGATATGTAACGACAATGTTCGGACGACGCAGATTTTTGCCGGCGATAAAAAGTCCGAATTTCAATTTGAGAAGTCTTGCCGAAAGAATGGCAATGAATACGCCGATTCAGGGGACGGCGGCGGATATTATAAAACTTGCCATGATTCGGACGGAAGAAGGCTTGCAAGGAATGAAAAGCCGGCTTATAATTCAAGTACATGACGAACTTTTGATTGAAACGGCGGCGGAAGAACTTGAAGAAGTGAAAAAAATTATTCGCCGGGCCATGGAAGAAGTCGTAAAATTATCCGTACCGCTCCCGGTTGATATTCATTTCGGGAAAAATTGGGCGGAGGCAAAGTGAGGAGGGCAAAAAATGAAATTGTCGGCAAGGCAGTTGACTTTGGATTTATATAATTGCAGTGCGGAAACATTTTCAGATATTGACGAGATAAAAGATGTTTTGAAAAGCGTGGTGGGTTCCGAGCCGCGACTTACCGCCGAAAGTATGGACGAGAATCATTTTGCGATTATCGGAGCATTTGAAGGCGGGCATATTGCTCTGCACGGCTACAGCGAATTGCGTTATGTTGCCGTCGATATTTTTACCTGTGCGGAGGACGAGAGCGAGCCGGAAAAACTTTCAAAGACTCTGCGTCAATTCTTCCGGCCGGACAAACTCAAATCTACATTTTTGAAACGCGGCGATTTCGGAAAAGGTGACATAAAACCGAAAATAAAAACAAAAGTCGCTCCGCTCAGGAAAGTCAAAAATGCCGGTGCGAAAGTGGTAAATAAACTTGTACGGGGGAACGATAAATGACTTTTACCGACGCTTTTAATTTATATAGAAATATGGGCAAGACTCAAAAATGCACGTTTATTTTCTGTGCGGATCACGGAATCGCGGAAATGAATGTGAGTGCGTATCCGAAAACGACGACGGCGGGAATGGTGAAAAATTACCTTGTCGATCACGGTGCTGCGGCAAATGCCTTTGCAAAATTCGCAAAATCCGAACTTTATATTGTCGATGTCGGGGTTGACGAAGACCTTTCACACCTGCCCGGAATTGTTGACAGAAAAATTGCACGCGGCACGAAAAATTTTGCAAAAAGCAAAGCTATGACAAGGGCTCAGGCCCGGCAGTCGATAAAAATCGGAAAAGACCTCGCGGAAGAGGCGATTAAAGCCGGCTGTAACTGTTTTCTGATCGGTGAAATGGGAATTGCAAATACAACGACCGCCGCCGCGATTACCTGTGCCTCCCTTCTGCTTTACGCAGAAGACATTACCGGACGCGGTTCAAATATTTCCGACGAAAGGTTGAAACGCAAAATAGAAATTGTTCAAAATGCCGTAGAAAAACATGATCCGGATCCGGACGATCCGATTGATATTTTGTCGAAGGTCGGCGGCTTTGAATTCGGAGCGATGGCGGGCGTAATTTTGGCGGCGGCGAAACATAAAAAAATTGTCATTCTGGACGGTTTCAACACGACGGCGGCGGCAATGTTGGCATACAAGACAAATCCGGACTGTGCAAATTATCTTATCGGTTCGCACTTGAGTGAAGAACCCGGACAGTTGCCGCTCCTTTACGAAATGAATATTCTTCCTTTCTTCAAACTTGATATTGCTTTGGGCGAGGCCGTCGGCTCCTCAATCCTTGTAAAAATTTTTGACCGGCTTTCATTCATTTTCAACCGTCATACCGACCCGGAATATTTGGCTTTCATTAACAAAGCACTTGAAGACAACGAAATTTTTGAGGACGGCAAAGGGTTCACGATAGACGGTGAAGAGATTGAGCTTTCGGAGGAAGGAATAAGAATCGGCGACTTGAAATTTGACCGGGAGTCTGTCGAGGCTCTGATGGCTATTCGCGAAATGATGGAGAACGATCCGGACTTTATGGACGATGACGACGACGACGACGATTTCGGTACAATGAATTTTGATTTGAAATTCGGCGGCGGGCGATTGACCGGAAAAAGTGAAGGTGACCGGAAAGATATGCCGCCGGATTATGATCTTGAAGTCCGGGTTATGGACGAGGATCCGGAAATTGTTGCGGCGACGGACAGAACTTTCAATTTTTACCTTCAGACCATGCCGCAACTCAATCATAAAGCCATGGAGGCTTGCAAAAATCATATCGACAATTTGACGAAACCGCATCGGAGTTTGGGATTGCTTGAAGAAATTGCCGTGCAGATTGCGGGAATTTCCGGCGACGATATTCCCGCCGACAATTTAAACCATGCCGCTTTGGGTTTTGCGGACAAAAAAAATTGCCCGAACGCCGGGACAGACAATTATGATGAGGATGGCGTCACAATGATTTTCGGAACGACGGCGAGAAGTTTTCTGATGGACGCTTATTTGGGAGTCATCGACCCGAACGGAGATCCGACGGCCGCCTTTGATTTCGGGCGGGCTTTGGCCGAAGAAATTTCTTTCGATACGCCGATAATAGCTTTGGGTGATGTGAACGATTTCGACAAAGACAAGACGCACGCAATTTTTGAAAAAAAACTTTTGACGAAGGACGACAAACTTAAATACGAGCCTGAGGAATTTTTGGCAAAGATTCCGAAAAAATATCGTTGCATGGCATCGGCTGTTGTCGGGGCAATTATTGCGGCGGCTCACAATTCGACTCTTGTGGTGACGGATTGCGGTGCGGTCGATATAATTGCCCGCTATGTCGAAAAAATTTGTCCGGCCGTTCGGCCTTACATTCTGCATGCGTCGAAACTTTTCAACTGCGACTTCAAGCCGGCTTATCCGATAGGATTTGATATTGAGATTGCCTGTGCGGGAATTGAAATTGTCGAGGCGGCTCTCTGCATGGTGAACGAAATGAAAACTTTTGCCGATGCGAAGGTTGATGTTGCGATTGACGGAGCGGGTTTCGGAATACAGAAAAATTGAGGGAAAACTTTTCACCTTTTCCCTCCGCCCGCCGTCAATTTTTTCACAGAGTTTTTGCCAAGTCTTTCAAATAGTTTGCGAAAGGTTCTTTCAAATCGTCACGCCTTAAAGCAAATTCGACCGTCGCCTGCAAAAATTCAAATTTATCTCCCAGATCGTAGCGTTTGCCTTTGAAATCGTAAGCGACGACATCACTCTTTTTTGCCAAAGTATTCAGAGCATCGGTAAATTGAACTTCGCCGCCTTTGCCGGGCGGTGTGTTTTCGATAATTTCAAAAATTTCCGGGCTGACTATGTACCTTCCCAAAACAGCCATCAAACTCGGAGCCTTGTCAATTTCCGGCTTTTCGACAAGCCCTTTGACCCGGACAACGTCGCTGCGATCCGTCGGAGTTCCGTCAACGCTGCCGTAAGATGAAATTTTATCCCGTGCAACCGTCTGACAACCCAAAACCGACGCACCGCCGGTTTCGTTGTAAATTTCAATCATCTGCTTTATTACCGGATTTCCGGGACTGTAAATCACGTCGTCGCCCAAGAGGACGGCAAAAGGCTCGTCGTTCATAAACGCCTTTGCACAGAGTACCGCATCGCCCAATCCCCGCATATATCTTTGCCGAATGTAATGAACCGGAATATCTGCCGTGTCGCGGACGATTTTCAGCAAATCCGGTTTATTTTTTTTCTGCAATTCCGCCTCAAGAGCCGGAGCAGAGTCAAAATGATCTTCAATCGCTCTTTTCGCGTGTCCGCTGATTATCAAAATTTCCTCAATGCCGCTCTCGACCGCCTCCTCGACTATAAATTGAATGGTCGGTTTATCGACTATCGGCAACATTTCTTTCGGCGTGGCTTTCGTTGCCGGCAAAAAGCGTGTCCCGTATCCCGCCGCAGGAATTACTGCCTTACGAATTTTTTTCATGAAAATCTTCCCCTCTCCGACAAAATTTTCTTTCATTATACCGGAAGGCTTTTTTTTTTCAATTCAAACTTTTTTATTGCAACCCGGCGGCAATCGGTTTATTATGTGAAAAAATTTTTTCTCGGACGGTGATTTTT
>CAJOOE010000108.1 GCA_905236145.1 uncultured Selenomonadaceae bacterium | reverse complement strand
CATCATGTGACCGTCGTCGTCCATAATTTCGCAACAAAGTCCCGCCGGATAAAATCCTGCAAGCCTTGCCAAATCCGTCGTCGTTTCCGTGTGACCCGCCCGCCGCAAAACGCCGCCTTCGACCGAACGCAGAGGAAATACATGACCCGGACGGCGAAAACTTGAAATTTTCGCGGCGGGATCAAGCAAAAGTTTTATAGTCTTGCAACGCTCGTAAGCCGAAATCCCGGTCTCCGTGTCGAAAGCGTCGATGGAAACCGTAAAAGCTGTTTCGTGATTATCGGTATTGTTCGCCACCATTTGACCGATTCCCAATTCGTCAAGCCGTTTCCCGTCAATCGGCGTACAAATCAAACCTTTCGCATAAGTCGCCATAAAATTTATGTCGGCGGGCGTGACGGTTTGAGCCGCGACAATCAAATCTCCTTCGTTCTCCCTGTCCTCATCGTCAACCACCACAAGCATTTTCCCGTTTTTGATGTCCTCTATCGCCTGTTCAATCGTTGCAAATTCACTCATAAAAATTTCTCCTCCTTCAAATATAAATTCTCGGAACACGCTCGGAAACCAAACAAGTAACTTCATAATTTATCGTGTTCAAATGTCGGGCGGCATCTTCCGCAGTAATTTTTTCCGACCCGAACAGAATAACTTCATCTCCGATTTTTACACCGGGAATATCGGTTACGTCAAGCATAAATTGATCCATGCAGACCCGACCGGCAATCGGTGCAAGGGAACCGCGAATTTCCGCATGAAATCCGGCGTAAGCTCTGATATATCCGTCCGCATATCCGACCGGCAAAGTTGCAATGACCGAATCTCTTTCGGCGACAAATTGCCGCCCGTAACCTGTTGAAGTGCCGGCAGAAATTTTTTTCAGGTAAACGACTTTTGCTTTAAACTTCATCGCCGGCTTTAACTCGATCGTATGTTTGACTTCGGTTGAAGGGTACATTCCGTAAGTTATCACGCCGGAGCGAACCATATCGAAATGAGCCTCCGGAATTTCCAAAATTGCTGCGGACTCGGCTATGTGACGAATTTTTATTTCAATTCCCGCCTCTTGAATTTTTTTCGTCGCGGAAGAAAAAATTTCAATCTGCCGGCGTGTAAAAGTTTTGTCTGCCGAATCTGCGTCGGCGAAGTGAGAAAAAATTCCCTCAATCTCAATATTCGGCAATGCGTGAATTTTTTTTGCAAGTTCGACGACTTCTTCCGGCGAAACTCCTATTCTGCCCATGCCTGTTTCAACCTTCAAATGCACTTTCGCCGTCGTGTCAAATTTTACTGCGGCGGCTGACAATTTTTTTGCAAAGCCGAAATCGACGACGGTCGGAGTAAGTCTGTTTTCGACAAGGACTTCAACCGAATTTTCCGGGACGATCCCCAAAATTAAAATCGGCAGGTGAAAATTTGCCCGGCGAAGTTCAAGACCTTCGTCAACCGTTGCGACCGCCAAAAAATCCGCTCCGCACTCCGCCGCAATTTTTGAAACTTCAATCGCTCCGTGACCGTAAGCATTTGCCTTGACCACCGCACAGAGTTTTGCGGCGGGCGAAATGTGCCGGCGAATTTCCGTAAGATTGTGCCTTATCGCTTCCCGATTTATTTCGGCACAAGCATCGCGAAACATCATTTTAAATTCACTCCCAAAAAAATTTGCAAGTTCAAATCCGGTATTGTAAAATTATTTCCGCCTATTATAACCGATTAGAAAAATTTTTTATACAGCCGGGAGGTTTTTAGATGAAAAAAATATTTTTTGTCCTGATTGCGGGATTGTTTTTTGCGATTGCCGGAAATTGTGAGGCGGCAAGATATTTTTTGCAGGGTGACAAGCCGGGATCCTCAACGCCTTACGGAAACAATCTTTCTGCCGGAAATTACGTTAAAGCCGGCGACGCGAAAATTTATTATGAAATTTATGGCGAGGGCAAACCGATTTTGATTTTGCACGGCGGCGGAGTCGGTTCTCCTTACGAACTCGGAAAAATTATCGACGAACTGAAAGAAAATTACAAAGCAGTCGTTGCAAGCACTCGCGGACACGGGCGATCGGAAATCGGTCATTCGCCTTTGACTTACGAACAAAAAGCCGAAGATATGAAAGCCGTTATCGAAAAAATTTCTTCCGAACCGATTCAAATTGTCGGATTCAGCGACGGAGCTTATACGGCTTATAAAATTGCGGCGATGTACCCGGAAAAAGTTGAAAGAATTGTCGCGATCGGTGCGGGGACTCTTGAAAGCGGATATTTTTCCGGCGAATTGAAATTGAACGACTTGGAGAAAATCGATCCGGCATTTGTCGAATACGAAAAGACTATTCGCCCGGAGCCGAAACGCACTCAAGAATTTTACGACGAATATATGAAATTTTGGAATAAAATGTCTGTCGGTGAAGAAATTTTCGGAAAGATTAAATGTCCGGTTCTTTTGATTGTCGGCGACGAGGACGATCATGCTCCGGTAATTACGGTCTTGGCGGCTCATCAAATGCTTGAAAATTCCCGGCTTTGCGTAATTCCAAAAGCGTGGCACACGGCTTTTTCCGACAATTACGAAGTTTTCGAGCCGGCGATAATGCAATTTGTAAATGCTCCGGTTGAAAGTTTGATACCTTCCAAAAAAGTCGAATACAATTCAAAATTCGGAAATTCGGAAATTAAGAATTGAAATTGAAATGTTTGGCAAAATTTTTTCGACGAACTCTCAAGTCAATCGAAAAAATTTTCCCGTCCGTATTTCGCCGGCGATTGACTTTTTTTTGCAGGAAAATTTCAACCGTTCCGGAATAAGCAAAAAGGATTAAGGATTGAAAAAAAATTGCAAAGTCGTACGGCAAAACGATTTTGACATTGTGATTTTATGATTGGAGAGATACAAATGATATTGGAAATCGAAGACATTATGAAGATCCTTCCTCATCGTCCGCCCATGCTCCTGGTTGACAGAATTTTGGAAATTGATCCTTTCAAGTCGGCAACGGGATTGAAAAATGTGACAATGAACGAGCCGCAATTTTTGGGACATTTTCCCGGTCATCCCATTATGCCGGGAGTTTTGCAGCTTGAGGCCATGGCTCAGGTCGGCGGCGTTGCCATGCTTTACCCGGAAGAACATCGCGGAAAAATTGCACTCTTCGGCGGAATGGACAAAATAAGATTCAAAAAAATTGTCGTGCCGGGCGATACGCTCATCACAAAGGCGGAGATCGTAAAAGTTCGCGGAGATTTCGGCGTACTTCATACGGACGGTTACGTCAATGATGAATTGGTTTCGTCCGCCGATTTTAAATTTGCTTTGAAACACGGCGATGACTTGCGATAATTGAGTAAAAGGGAGTCGGGTGAAAAATGACAACACCGGAAAATAACGGAGAAACCTTTATTCATTCGAGCGCGGTCGTTTCGCCGAGCGCGAAGATAGGGAAAAATGTAATAATCGGGCCCAATTGCGTGATAGGCGACGAGGTGGAAATAGGAGACGGATCCGACATAGGTCCGAACGCCGTAATTGCGAAATGGACGACGATAGGCAAAGACTGCCGGATTTTTCAATTTGCGTCGGTCGGCGAGGAGCCGCAGGATTTAAAATTCAAAGGAGAGAGAAGTTATACCTTCATAGGCGACAGGACGGTTATTCGCGAGGGTGCGACAATTCACCGGGCAACCGGCGAAGAAAACGAAACGCGAATAGGAAACGATTGCCTTTTGATGGCTTATATCCACGTCGCTCACAACTGCCTTTTGGGCAATCACGTCATAATGTCGAATTTGGCAAGCTGTGCCGGTCACGCGATAGTCGAGGACAGAGTGGTTATCGGCGGAATGGCGGGAGTTCATCAATTCGTAAAAATCGGACGCAACGCGATGGTCGGCGGCATGAGTAAACTTGTCCAGGACGTTGTGCCTTACACAATCGTTGACGGTCATCCGGCGAAAGTCGTGGGACTCAACAGCGTCGGAATTTCCCGTGCAGGTATCCCGCTTGAATCACGCCGCAACATCAAAAAGGCTTACAAAATTTTGTACCGTTCCGGCTTGAGCCTTGCGGAGGCAATAGCGGTTATCGAACAGGAAGTCGATTCTTGCGAAGAAGTCGAACACTTCTTGAGATTTTTGAGAAATGCGGAACGCGGGATTTGCCGCGAACGCCGCGACTTTGAAGAGAAGTAATTGTCGGAGGAGATTAAATGGAAAAACTCGGAATTTTGGCGGGAGTCGGAAGATTGCCGGTCGAATGTGCAAGGGCGGCGAAAAATTCCGGCTATGAAGTTTATGCAGTCGGACTTTTGCCGGACAGCGATCCGGAAATTTCGGAATTTGCGGCGGACTTTCAATCAATAAGCGTTGCACAAGTCGATTCAATCATAAATTATTTGAAGGAAAATCAAGTCGAACAAATTATGATGATCGGCAAGGTGACGAAGGAACTTTTATTCGGCGGCGGGATTTTGCCGGACGCGAGAGCCTTGCAAATAATTATGTCACTGCCGGACAGGAGCGACGATACAATCATGCTTGCCTTTGTCCGGGAATTGGCGAAGGAAGGAATAAAGACTTTCGATCAAACTTTGCTTATCCGGAAACTTATGCCGCACAGGGGAAATATAGCCGGACGCGAACCTTCGGATATTGAGCGCCGGGATATGGAATTCGGATTTATGATTGCCAAAGAGTTGGGACGGCTTGATGTGGGTCAAACGGTCGTCGTAAAAAATACGGCGGTCATGGCCCTTGAGGCGATTGAAGGGACGGATGCTTGCATTTTACGCGGCGGGAAGTTGGCAAACGGAAATGCCGTTGTCGTCAAAGTCGCAAAGCCGAAGCAGGACAATCGTTTCGACGTTCCGACGGTCGGATTGCAGACTTTGGAGAAAATGGCTGAAGTCGGAGCAACGGCTCTTGCCATCGAGGCGGACAAAACTTTGCTTGTCGATATTGCCGGCGTGGTAAAATTCGCGGACGAAAAGGGAATTGCCGTTGTTGCGATGTAAGTCGGTGGTGAGAAAATTTTGAATATAAAGCGAATGGGAATAAAAAAGCAGGTGACTTATCTGCTTTTGGCTTGCGGGCTTATAACTCTTTTTATTTCCGGCTCCGTCGCTCTTTACGGAATGTTCAGGGTAAAATCGGACGCAGTAAATATCGGCAGGGAAATCGGAGACTCGGCAGCAGAAACCGGCAGCGACGCTTTGAGAAAAAGTGCCGAGGCGGCGATGAACGGAATTGTTCAAGAGAGGGCAAAACATATAAATAATTTCTTCGACAATTTTGCCGGAGATGTGAGAATGTTGCAAAATGAAATGTCTTACATACTGCACCACCCGCAAAATTATTCTCCGCGACCGGTAAATCCTCCCGACAGAAAAAATGCCGGCAAGGTCACTCCGCAACTTCAATTCCGTGAAGGTTTGAATCCCGCGTCCGTAGCCTATGAACTCGGACTGATGTCCAATCTTCAGGATATAATGATAAGACTTTACGACAATAACAATACCATTGCATCAAACTATGTTGCCTCAAAAAACGGCTTTGACATCTCGGTTGACCGGGTATCCGACAAAAGGGTTGACGCGAATAATGTTCCCATTCCGAACGATTACAGGGTGCGTCCCTGGTATAAAAATGCGATGGAAGCAAAATCTTTGACTTTCACGGAAATTTTTGCCGACTCACTCGGCAGAGGACTTGCCATAGGTTGTGCCGCCCCCTACCTTGACGCGAACGGTGAAATTGCCGGCGTTGTCGGTGAGGGCAGACTGATGATAGACGTTGATAACATTGTAAAAGATACAAAATTCGGCGAAACCGGATTTGCCTTCACTCTCAACAACAGAACCGGGCAGGTTATCAATTCGCCGAAATTTGAGGGAGCATTCGGCATAGATTACGACAACAATCTTTCAAACGATCCCAGCCTTTTCGATTACGAGGAACCTTCACTTGCAAATACGGCAAAGAAAATGGCTGCGGGAGAAACCGGATTTGATCTTGTGAAATTTGACGGAAAAAATTATTATGTCGCGTATGCTCCGATAAAAAATACTTGGTGGAGTTTCGGCGTTGCCGTCGAAGAGGAAGAAATAATTTCCGTCGCGACTCTCAACACTCAAGAGATTGAAAAGAGTACCGGCGGTTTTGTCGATTCCCTCAACGATTCCATAAAATTTGTAATTTTGGCGATGATTGCGGTTTTTATCGGATTGGTCGCTTTGGTTTCGTCAATCGGTCGCAAGATTGCGGAAAAATTTACCGCACCTTTGCAGGTTTTGACCGACGGCGTTCGAGATATTGCAAGCGGAAATTGGGACAACAAAATTGAAGTTCACACCGGAAACGAGCTTGAACACCTTGCCGTCTGTTTCAATGCAATGACCGACGAATTGAAAAAGTACACGGAAAATTTGACTCTTGTCACCGCAGAGAAAGAGAGAATTGCGACGGAATTGAATGTTGCGACGGAAATTCAGGAAAGTATGTTGCCGAAAGATTTTCCGGAGAGCGAAAAAATTTCACTCTTTGCGACAATGGAGCCGGCAAAAGAAGTCGGCGGCGATTTTTACGATTTTTATTTCTTGGACGAAAATCATTTGATGATTACCATTGCCGACGTTTCCGGCAAAGGAGTCCCGGCGGCTCTGTTTATGGTCATATCAAAAACCATTTTGAAAAATTTTTCCCTGACCATGAGCGGTGCCGATGACGTTTCCGCAGTCGTAACCTGCACCAATCAACAACTCTGCCAAAACAATGACGCGATGATGTTTGTGACGGCTTTTGTCGGAATGTTGGAAATAAACACCGGAAAATTTTCTTTCGTAAACGCCGGACACAATCCGCCGATGATTTACAGGAAGAAGGAAAATCAAGCGGAATTTTTGCAGCTTGAGAAAAATAAAGTGCTTGGAATTTCTCCGCGAGCAACTTTCAAACAACAGGAAATTTTTGTAAATCCCGGCGATATTCTCTTTATGTATACTGACGGAGTGACGGAGGCAATGAACTCCGACGGCGAACAGTACACGCCGGAAAGACTTGAAGAATGTTTGAACGGTGCGGATTTGGGCAACAAAAACTTGCATGAAGTTTTGGCGACCGTCAGAGAATCTTTGGACAAACACGTTGACGGATTTGAACAATCGGACGATATAACGATGCTTGCCGTGAAAATTTAATCTCGATTGCCATTTGTCTTTTTTCGGACAAAGGCATTTTTTATTTAAAATACGCCGACCGGACTTTTCAATTTTTTGCAGGGAAATTTAAATGTCGGCAGAAAAAACAATGTGAAAAAAATTATGAAGGTTTCACCTGCATCAGTCAAAAAAACTTTTAACCGGAGGTAAATTTATGCAGAAAAAAAATCGTGCGGAAACTTTTCACACGCCGAAAACTTTTCCGCTTTCCGCCGAAAAATTGAGCGAAGTCATAAAAAAATTTCCCACGCCTTTCCACCTTTACGACGAAAAAACGATTCGCGAAAATTTCCGCCGTTTGCGTGAGGCATTTTCTTGGGCTCCGGAATTTCGCGAACATTTCGCCGTAAAAGCAACGCCCAATCCGGCAATAGTGAAAATCCTTGCCGACGACGGAGCCGGGACGGATTGCAGTTCGATTGCCGAACTTTTTATCAGTGAACGGGCGGGAGTCACCGGAGAAAAAATTATGCTGACTTCAAACGACACGCCGGCGGAAGAATTTCAAAAGGCGATTGAACTCGGAGCGATAATAAACCTTGACGACATTACTCACGTCGAATATTTGGAGAAAAACGCCGGTATGCCGGCTTGCCTGTCTTTTCGCTACAATCCCGCCGACATAATGAACGACGGCAACGACATTATCGGTCGCCCGGCTGAAGCGAAATACGGCTTGACACGCGAGCAGATTTTTGAAGGCTACGAACTTGCTTTGAACAAAGGCGTTAAGAGATTCGGACTTCATACCATGATAGCGTCGAACGAAAGAAAAGCGGAAACTTTTATTTACACCGGCAGAATTATGTTTGAACTTGCCGCCGAAATAAAAAAGCGGCTGGGAATAAATTTTGAGTTTATAAATTTGGGCGGCGGCATCGGTATTCCTTACCGCCCGGACGAAAAGCCGGTGAATTTGCAGAAAGTCGGCGAAGGTATCCGGAATTTGTACAATGAAATTTTGATTCCCGCCGGAATGGAAAAAATTCGTATTGCGACGGAAAGCGGACGGGCGATGACCGGAAATGCCGGCTGGCTTGTTTCGACAGTCCTGCACGAGAAAAACACTTACAAAAATTATATCGGTCTTGATTCCTGCATGGCAAATTTAATGCGTCCGGCTCTTTACGGTGCGTATCATCACATTACGGTCGTCGGCAAGGAAAACGAGCCGCAAGATCAAATTTACGATGTGACCGGCTCACTTTGCGAAAACAACGACAAATTTGCAATCGACAGGAATTTGCCGAAAATCGACACAGGTGACATTGTAATAATTCATGACACCGGTGCTCACGGTCATGCAATGGGTTTCAATTACAACGGGAAATTGAGAAGTGCCGAACTTCTTCTGCGTGAAAACGGAGAACTTGAAATGATTCGTCGTGCCGAAACTTTGGACGATTATTTTGCAACTTTGAATTTTTAATGACACCCTGTTTTGTCGGAGAGGAGAGAAATAAAATGTCAACCGTTGTCATAAGCGGGTCGCAGTGGGG
The DNA here is from genome assembly GCA_905236145.1 of uncultured Selenomonadaceae bacterium. Classification (GTDB taxonomy): domain Bacteria; phylum Bacillota; class Negativicutes; order Selenomonadales; family Selenomonadaceae; genus Quinella. The sequence goes on along the minus strand of CAJOOE010000108.1, from coordinate 1,825 downwards.
CGACGAAGGAAAAGGTAAAATTGTGGATTATCTTGCCCAAAAAGCGGATATTGTCGTCCGTTTTCAGGGCGGCAGCAATGCCGGACACACCGTCGCAGTTGACGGAGAGGAATATAAATTGCGGCTGTTGCCCTCCGGGATTTTGTATAAAAATACTCTTTGCGTCATCGGTAACGGCGTTGTTTTGGATCCGCAAGTTTTGCTTGAAGAAACGGACGCGATGAAGGCAAGGGGAATCGACGTTTCCGGTATCAGAATTTCAAACCGGGCACACGTCGTAATGCCTTACCATAAAATCATGGACGAACTCAACGAGAAAATGAGGGGCAAGGGAAAAATCGGAACGACGAAACGCGGAATAGGGCCTTGCTATATCGACAAAGACGACAGGATCGGTATTCGTGTCTGCGATTTGATCGAGCGGGAAGAATTTGCCGAAAAGCTGAAAATTTTGCTTGAAATAAAAAATCCGATTTTGGAAAAAGTTTACAACGCCCCGCCTTTGAAGTACGAAGAAATTTTGAAAGAGTATGAAGGTTACGCCGACCGGATCCGTCCTTACGTCTGCGACACAATAGCACTGCTTAACCGGGAAATTGATGCCGGCAAGAAAGTTTTGTTTGAAGGTGCTCAGGCGACGATGCTTGACATTGATTACGGGACTTATCCCTATGTTACGGCAAGCCACCCGATTTCCGGCGGCGTTTGCGTGGGAGCGGGCGTTGCTCCGAAAAAAATCGGAAAGGTTTTCGGCGTGGTCAAGGCTTACTGTACCCGTGTGGGTGAAGGGCCTTTCCCGACGGAACAGCCGGGCGAGATCGGCGACAAATTGCGGGAGGCAGGACATGAGTTCGGCACGGTCACGGGTCGTCCCCGCAGAACCGGTTGGCTTGATGCCTGCGTTGTAAAATATTCCGGCTCCCTTTCCGGAACCGATTACATGGCAGTTACCCGGCTGGATATTTTGGACGGTTTCGACGAAATTAAAATGTGTACGGCTTACGAACTTGACGGCGAAATTTTAAACGAAATTCCGGCTTGTCTGAAAACTTTGGCGAAAGTAAAACCGGTTTACGAAACTTTTGCCGGCTGGAAAACCGATATAAGCAAAATTCGCCGATATGAAGATTTGCCGGAGAACGCGAAAAAATATTTGCAGAGGATGGCTGAAGTCACCGGAATAAAACTCGGGATTGTTTCCGTCGGACCGAACAGAGATCAGACAATCGTAATTGCCGAAGATATTTTTTAGGAAAATTCTTTAACACACCGACAAAAAAGAAAGTGCGGATAAAAAAATGGGTGCGATCAAGAGTGAAATAAATCTTCAAAAATTCAAAGACGCGATTCACGAGGCAAAGACCATAAAATTGACCGGCAAAGTCACTCAAATTGTCGGACTTGTCATAGAAACCAGAGGACCCACAGTCAGCGTCGGCGAACTTTGCTACATTTATCCGAAAAATCCGGATATGCCGCCGATACCGGCTGAAGTCGTAGGATTTCGGGAAGGTTTTGTAATGCTCATGCCGGTCGGCGAAATGCAGGGCGTGGGGCCGGGCTGTGAAGTCGTCGCGGCGGAAAAAATGTTGCAGGTCAAAGTCGGCGAAGAACTTTTGGGCAGAGTTTTGGACGGACTCGGCAACCCGATGGACGATCTCGGTCCGATTTTGTCGAAAATCGAATATCCCTTGCAGGCTCCGCCGCCGCCTCCTTTGACGCGTCCGCGAATACACGAAACTTTATATGTCGGAGTCCGGGCGATTGACGGACTGATAACAATGGGCGACGGTCAGCGAATAGGAATTATGGCGGGATCCGGCGT
>CAJOOE010000107.1 GCA_905236145.1 uncultured Selenomonadaceae bacterium | reverse complement strand
GGTCAATAAAAAAACGGCTTACCGAAAAAAAGGCAAGCCGTTTTTTTGCAGGGAAAAATTTTTTCAGTCGCGTCCGATTCCCAATTTCGACATAACAAATTTTTGTTCTTCCTCCATCTCCCGGCGTTCTTCATCTTCCATGTGATCGTAGCCTATCAAATGCAAAAATCCGTGTACCGTCAGAAAAATTATTTCGCGTAAATATGAATGACCGAAGTCCTCCGCCTGAGCTTTTGCCCGCTCGACGGAAATTATTATGTCGCCCAAAATTTCCGGCTCTTCCGCTCCCAAAATTTCCGGCTCGTCACTCTCGCGAAAAGCGAAAGACAAAACGTCCGTCGGTCTGTCAATGTTTCGATATTTTTTGTTGAGTTCGTGAATGTGCGAATCATCGGTCAGCGTGATTCCCAGTTCCGCATTTTCCGTGCCGTAAATTTCTCCGGCAACTTCTGCGGCTCGCGTAATTTCAGATAAAATTTCTTCCGGGACTTCCAAAGTTTCCGGATTTTTTCCTATTTCGATTTTCAAAAAATTCCCCCCGTTTAATAATTCTACCTCAGGATTTTTAAAATTTTTATTATAAGGTCTGTCAAAATTTTTTTATCGGTTAAATTTATGACGACCGTCCGCGACTCGTGAAAAACTTTTATCCGCTTGCCGAAAAGTTTTAAAAGTTTACCCAATCCCTCAGGCGAAATTTTCGCCGTCTCGTCCAAAATCAATTCGACCCGCAAATTTTTTTCCGTCAAAGACTTTGCGTTTAATTTTTTCGCAAGGCATTTTATTTTTGCAACTTGCAACAAATTCAAAACATTTTTGCTCGGCTCGCCGAATCTGTCAATCAATTCGTCAAGCAAATCGTCAACTTCCGAAATTTTTTCAATCGCCGTCAACCTCTTGTAAATTTCGACTTTGTGCATTGAATCGGAAATATATTCGTCGTCAATGTAAGCGTCGATTGAGGAAAGAGAAATTGCAGGCTCCGGCGAAATTTTTTCCGGCGGCTTTTCGGCAAGCCGGGCGACAGCCTCATTTAAAAGTTGGCAATACATTTCAAAACCCACGCTTGCAATATGCCCGTGCTGCTCCGCCCCGAGCAAATTTCCGGCTCCGCGAATTTCCAAATCTCTCATGGCAATTTTAAATCCGGCTCCCAACTTTGCAAATTCCTGCATCGCCCGAAGTCTTTTTTCCGCCGTTTCATTCAAAACTTTATTTGACCGGTGGACGAAATAGGCGAAGGCGAGCCGGTGAGATCTTCCCACACGCCCGCGCATTTGATAGAGTTGGGCAAGCCCGAAAGAATCGGCATCGTAAATTATTATTGTATTCGCATTTGCAACATTCAAGCCGTTTTCTATAATCGTCGTGCAAAGCAATACATTGAACGCCCCGTCGTAAAAATCCATCATTATCTGCTCAAGCAAATCTTCCGACTGCTGACCGTGTGCGGTTTGAATTTTCGCCTCCGGGACAAGTTCCGCCAATCTGTCACGCATAAAGTCTATTGTTTCTATCCGGTTGTAAACGAAATAAACCTGACCGCCACGCCGAATTTCCCGCCTTATTGCTTCAGATAAAATTTCGTCCTCGTCCTCCACAATGTACGTCTGAACCGGAAATCTTTCGGCGGGCGGCGTTTCTATCAAACTCATATCTCCGGCTCCGATCAAAGACATATGCAAAGTTCTGGGAATCGGTGTCGCACTCAAAGTCAAAACATCAACGCCGGCGGAAAGAGAACGGATTTTTTCTTTTTGCTTTACGCCGAATCTCTGCTCCTCGTCAATTATCAAAAGTCCCAAGTCTTTGAAGTGAATCCGGCTCGTGTTTAAAATTGCGTGAGTGCCGATTAAAATATCAACATTTCCGGCTTTCACGTTTTGCAAAGTCTTTTTTTGTTCTTTGGGAGTCCTGAACCGGCAAATTACATCGACGGTCGGCAAAAATCCGGAAAGTCTTTCTTTGAACGTGTGATAATGTTGCCAAGCCAAAACGGTCGTCGGAACCAGGACGGCACATTGTTTCCCGTTCATCGCCGCCTTGTAAGCCGCACGAATCGCAATTTCCGTTTTCCCGAAACCCACGTCCCCGCAAACAAGTCTGTTCATCGGCTTGGATCTTTCCATATCGGCTTTTATTTCTTCGACGGCTCGAATTTGATCCGGCGTTTCTTCGTATGGAAAAGCGTCCTCAAAATCCGCTTGAGTTGCGTCGTCCGGGTCAAAGGCAAATCCCGGTGTACTTTCCCGCCGGGCGTAAATTTCCAAAAGTTTTTTCGCAATATCTTCAACCGCCGCCGACGCTCTCGATTTTGCCCGCGACCAATCGCCGGAACCCAATTTTGACAGGCGGGGAGCTTCGCCGTCGTCCGAAATATATTTTTGCAAATATTGAACTTGATCCACCGGGATATAAAGTTTGTCCTCGCCGCCGTATTGAATTTGAATATAATCCCGCTTTATTCCGTCAAATTCCAAAGTTTCCGCACCGATATATTTTCCGATCCCGTTTTCCGGATGGACGACGTAATCGCCGGGATTTATGTCGCGAAAATGTTTTATTCTCTCGCCGGCATTTTCGGAAAATCTTTTTGTCCGGCGGGAAGTCCTGCTGCCGAAAATATCTTTCTCGGTAAAAACCGTCAAATTTGCTCCGGGAAAAGCAAAGCCGTCTTGAAGGGAGCCGGGAAGAAATTTCAAGAAATCGTTTTCGACAAAATTTTTTTCGGCAAGAAAATTTTTTATTCCTTCAAGTTTTCGCGAATTGCCGGAAAGTATGAAAATTTTTCTGTCGCGTTTTTCAAGCCGGGAAATTTCATCGACAAAAAAATCTTTTTGCCCGTGAAATGCCGGTACGCCTTCGGAAGAAATTTGAATGAAACTTTCCGGATTTATGCCGCGAATTTTTTTCTTCATCATCTCAAGATAAATCAGGCTGCCGGCTCCGGAATTTTTTACAAGGGCGGGGAAGTCGAAAATATTTTTCTTCAAGTCCGGATTTTCTTTGACAAGATTTTTAATCGCTTCGTCAATCCGCGAAGGCTCATCAAAAATCACGGCGGAATTTTCACCGGCACAAGTCAAAAAAGGTTCCGAATTTTTTTCATCGCCGCCGGAAATCGGCAGAATTTCCGCGACCGAAATATTTTTTTCGGAGCGTTTCGTTTCGAGATTAAATTCGCGGACGGAATCAATTTCTTCGTCGAAAAATTCAATGCGGTAAGGCTTGGGAGAATTTATCGCAAAAATATCGACAATGCCGCCGCGAACGGAAAATTTTCCGAGATTATCGACTTCGGAAAGTCTTTCGTAACCCAGATTGACCAGCCGGGAAATAAAATCTTCAAGCCGGATTTTTTGACCGACTTCGATTTTGAGACGAATTTTTTCAAAATCTTTCCGGGACAGATCTTTTTTGACGGCGGCGGGCGGGCTTGCCAAAACTATGAAATTTTCACCGCGAACGAGCCGGGACAAAATTTCAAGCCTTTTTGCCCGGCGTTCAATGCCGCTTGCCGTCGCATTGACGGTCATCAAATCCGGCTCCGGCAATTCCGCGACTTCGACTTCCGGCAAAAATTCTTTCAAGTCCTCCGACCAATCAAAAATTTTTTCGCGGCTCCCGGTCAAAATAACCGTCGGACGCGGATTTTTTTTGTATACGGCGGAAAATGCCGCAACCTTTTGACTTCCCGCCGCACCGTAAACAAAAAATTCGCCGGTGCGGGTAAAGACTTTTTCAAATTCCGCAACGCCGGCATCTTCGAGTAAAGCATTTAAAATTTCGTTCAATTAAGATTCCTCACAAATTTTTTTCAACAGTTGCCGGTGTACACGAATTTCAAATTTTTCCGGGCAATTTCGGCAAGTGCGTAAACTTTTTTTACGTCCGTCGGCGGGATATTCGTGACCTTGTATCGCGGGAAAAATCTGCTGACGTGCAGGGGAATTTCCGGCGAAATTTCCGCAAGCCATGCAGATTCGGCAATCATATCCTCCTCCGAATCGTTCATTCCGGGAACGATCAAAGTCGTGACTTCGACATGACAATTTTTCGCCGCAATTTCAATCGTCCGCAGAACGGTTTCAAAATCGCCGCCCAAGTAATCATAAATTTTTTGACTGAATCCCTTTAAATCAATATTCATTGCGTCGATGAGCGGCAAAATTTTTTTCAAGGCTCCGGCGGTCACGGTCCCGTTTGTGACAAGCACCGATTTTAAACCGAGCCGTTGCAAAATTTCGGAAGTGTCCCGGACAAATTCATAACTTATGAAAGGTTCGTTGTAAGTGAATGCCACGCCGATATTTCCGCGATTTTTCAAATCGGCGGCAAGGCGAGCCAAATCTTCCGGAGAAATATTTTGAGTGGGAAAACTTGAGTCCGCCATGGAAATTTCAAAATTTTGACAGAAGGGACAGTTTAAATTGCAACCGAAACTGCCGACCGACAAAATTTTGCTGCCCGGAAAAAATCTGTAAAGCGGTTTCTTTTCAATCGGATCAAGTGCGGCAGAAGTAATTCGCCCGTAATTCAGCGGAAAAATTTTTTCGCCGTCGTTTTTTCTTCCCCGACATTTTCCGATTTCTCCGGGATTGAGCCGGCAGTGATGCGGGCAAATTTCGCAAGTTTTCATTCTTCGGGACTCTTTATGACAAGGGCAATAAAAATCAAATCTTCGTCGCCGGTATTTTCTATCGCATGCATTGAGCCGTCCGGGCAGAAGAGAGTTTGACCGGGAAGGACTTCATAGATTTTGTTGTTGTCGTTGTAAGCCGCCTTTCCCTGCAAAATATGATAAGTTTCGGAATTGCCGTGATGATAGTGAGTGCCGAGCGACGCTCCCGGCGGAACGACGACTTTGGCAAACATATCGCATTGACCGAGCATTTCGGCAGGGGTGAGCAGGTGAGTGATGTAAACTTCTCCTTTGCCGCCGGCTTTGTTCTTTGCGGTAACCGTTTTCGATTCGATGATCATTTGACATTCCTCCTTCTTCTATTGCAAACGGGCGGCAACAACGCGATTGATATTTGCCAAATCTTTCCAAAATTCGACTTCGCCCAATCTGCCGTCCTCCTCAATCAATTTTTTCACTTCGTCGGCTTGATTTATTCCGACTTCGACAGCCAAAAATCCGCCGGGTTTCAAGAAGTCCGGAGCGTCGGTAATTATTCGCCGGTAAAAGTCCAGCCCGTCCTCGCCGCCGTTCAAAGCGATTTGCGGTTCGTTTTTGACTTCTTCCTGCAAATTCGCAAGGTCGCCGGTCGGAATGTAAGGCGGGTTGGAAACTATGACATTGAAAGTCATTCCTTCAAGCGGTGCGAACAAATCGCCGACCGTGAAATTTATTCTGTCGGTCACGCCCAATTTTTTCGCGTTGAATTTCGCTATTGCAATCGCCTCGCCGGAAATATCGACGGCCTCCGCAGTCATATTTTCGATAAATTTCAAAATTGAAATTGCAACTGCTCCGCTGCCCGTGCCTATGTCGGCAAGCGTCAAAGTTTCGCCGAACTCAAGCAACAACCTTTCTATAACGCCCTGAGCCAAAATTTCGGTTTCGGGGCGGGGAATCAAAATTTCCGGCGTTACGGCAAATTTCATTCCCATAAATTCTTTTACGCCCGTCAAGTAGGCAACCGGCAAATGTTCCGCTCTCTTTTCGATTAAAGCTTCATATCTGCCGATTTTTTCCGGCGACAATTCTTCCGCAGAATTTACATAAAGGGAAAGTCTGCGGCAATTCAAGACGTGGGCAAGCAAGACTTCCGCATCAAGTCGCGGCGTGTCGATTCCGGCGGCTTGAAGTTTTTCGGTTGCCCGGTTAATTTTCCCGGATATGGAATTTTCGTTCACTTCTCTCAGTCCTCCCCGTGCAAAATTTTTTTGCAGGTAATTTCAGCGGATATATTCTTTTAAAATTCGGAATATTCCTGCAGAATAAATTTTTTCAGTGTTTCAAAAATTTGCTCGGCGGTCAATCCGCAAATTTCCAAAAGTTCTTCCCTCAATCCGTGTTCGATAAAATTGTCTTTTATGCCGAAACGCAAAAGTTTTGTCGAAATTCCGGAGTCCGCGAAAAATTCCGCGACGGCAGCCCCGAAACCGCCTTGCAAAGTCCCTTCCTCGCAAGTCGCTATAACTTTTACTTTTGCCGCCTCGCTTTTCAAAATTTCCGTGTCCAAAGGTTTTACGAAACGTGCATTTATAACATTCGCGAAAATATTTTCCCTCTCCAAAAGTTCTGCGACTTTTACGGCGGTATTTACCATACTTCCGACCGCGAAAATTGAAATTTCCGCATGCGAATTTTTTTTCAAAACTTCCGCCCGACCCCAATCCAATTTTTTCGGCTCGTCGTCGATCTCCACGCCCAAGCCGGAACCTCGCGGATAACGTATCGCCGCCGGCTCATTCCTCTCCAAGACCGCGAAAAACATTTGACGAAGTTCGTTTTCGTCTTTCGGTGCCAAGATATTCATTCCCGGCATTGTTCGCAGGTAAGCCATATCGAAAACGCCGTGATGAGTCGCTCCGTCCTCTCCGACCAATCCCGCCCGGTCAATGCAGAAAGTCACCGGCAATTTTTGAAGGCAAACGTCGTGCATGATTTGATCGTAAGCCCGCTGCAAAAAAGTCGAATAGATTGCGACGACCGGACGAAGTCCGCCGGCTGCCAATCCCGCCGACAAAGTTACCGCGTGTTCTTCCGCAATTCCCACGTCAAAAAATCTTTCCGGGTAGAATTGAGAAAAGTTTGTCAAGCCGGTTCCGGCGGGCATGGCGGCTGTTATCGCGACCAAATTTTTTCTTATTTTCGCACAGTCCGTCAAAGCCTTGCCGAAAACTTCCGTGTAAGACGGCGGGGAAGTTTTCTTGTAAATTTCGCCGGTGTCTTTGTCGAATTTTCCCACGCCGTGAAATTTTTCCGGGAATTTTTCCGCCGGCTTGTAACCTTTGCCTTTTTTCGTGTGGACGTGGATTAAAACCGGAGTTTCGATCGCCGAAATTCGCGAAAAAATATCCCGCATACTTTTCAAGTCATGACCGTCCACCGGGCCGAAATACGAAAATCCCAAAGCCTCAAACAACGCTCCGGGAACGATTGCGGATTTCAAGCCGTAGCGGACGGATTGAGCCGCACTCAAAATTTTGTCGCCGATCTCGGGAAAAGGTATGTTCCGGAAAAAATCTTCAAACTCTTTTTTTGCCCGGTGATATTGCGGGTTCAGTCTTATCTCGGAAAGTTTTTCGGACAAGGCACCGACATTTTTGGCTATGGACATTTCGTTATCGTTCAAAATTACTATCAACTTTTTTTTGAGTTGCCCGGCGTGATTCAGAGCCTCAAACGCCTCGCCGCCCGTCAATGCTCCGTCGCCGATGACCGCGACGACTTGACAAGGTTTTTTTTGAATTTCCGACGCAAGCAAAAGACCCAACGCTCCGCTGACAGACGTACTCGAATGACCGACCCCGAAAGCGTCGTAAGGCGATTCGCTCCGCTTGGGAAAACCGGTAATGCCGCCTTTTTTCCGGAGCGTGTGAAAAATATCCCGCCGCCCGGTTAAAATTTTGTGAGTGTAAGCCTGATGTCCCACGTCCCAGACAATTTTATCTTTTGATAAATCGAAAATCGAATACAGAGCCAAAGTCAATTCCACCGTTCCCAAACTCGGAGCGAGATGCCCGCCGTTTTTTGAAACCGTGTCCAAAATCAATTCGCGAATTTCTGCGGCAAGTTCGGTAAGCTCCGGCAAAGTCAT
>CAJOOE010000106.1 GCA_905236145.1 uncultured Selenomonadaceae bacterium | reverse complement strand
CGAGATAACGGAGGCGATGTAATTTTGTTAAAGGCATACAGTGTCGATACCTTGAGAACCGGAATGAAAGTCGGCAGAGACGTTTTGGATTTGGACGGAAAAGTCATTTTGAAAAAAAATACAAAATTGACCGGCGAACTCATCAGCAACTTACTCGGTCAAAATGTTTTTTCGGTTTACATAGACGAAGAGGACATGGACGACACTTCGGAAATTGCCGGACAGGAGCATTTGCTTGATGCGGAATATCTGGAGTGTTACAAAAAAACTTACAACATTGTGCAAAATATTTATTACACGATGGGCAACGGCGGCAAACTCAATATGAAGGATTTGGACGCGGTACTTTTGCCGGCGAATATCGTGGAGCTTTGCGACGGTGCGACCGCAATAACTCAAATTCACAATATGACACGCGAGGGAGATTATGTAATTCACCACGCGGTTAATGTCGGAATTTTGAGCGGACTCATGGCTCACTGGATAAATTATTCTCAAGACAAGACAAGCGAATTGGTTATGGCGGGAATGCTCAGCGAACTGGGAAAAATGAAAGTGCCGAAAGAAATTTTAAACAAGAGCGGCAAACTTGATCCGGAAGAATTGGACAAGGTCAAGCGTCATGTCGATTACGGCTACGATATGTTGAAAGTGACCGAGATAAACGACAAATACAAGGACGTATTGATGGGAGTCTTGCAGCATCATGAACGTTGCGACGGCTCCGGCTATCCGAATCATACGAAGGGAGATCAAATCGGCGATTTCGGGAAAATCATTGCGATTTTGGATATTTACGACGCGATGGCGGCAAACCGTTCCTATGCAAAGCGGCGTTCGCCTTTCGACATAATAAAAATTTTGTATGAAGATGTTTTGAACGGAAAACTTGATACGCGTTTCGGAATTTTGTTTATGCAGAAACTTTCCCACTCTCTGAACGGGAATTGGGTCGGATTGAATGACGGACAGCGGGCAAAAATTGTTTACGTTGACGAGTCGCGGGTAACTTCCATGCCGGTCGTGCAGACGGCGAAGAATGAATTTATAGACTTGAATAAGCAGACGGATATAAAAATTGAGTCGCTCCTTACGGCTAACGAGGTTTAAGATGTCAAAAAATGTTGTGACGATCACCGGAGTCAAAAAATTATATAAAATGGGGAGCGAAATTGTCGCGGCTCTGAACGGTGTCGATTTGAAAATTGATTCCGGCGAGTTTGTGGCACTCATGGGACCTTCCGGCTCCGGCAAATCAACGCTTATGAATATTTTGGGTTGTCTGGACAGACCGACGGAGGGTTCGTATAAATTACTCGGGCGGGAAGTCAGCAAACTTTCCGACGACGAACTTGCCGGCATAAGAAACACGACGATCGGTTTTGTTTTTCAAAACTTCAATCTTCTGCCGAAATTGACGAGCCTTGAAAATGTAGCCCTTCCCGCAGTCTATGCCGGGCTTTCAAATGCCGAGCGAATGAGCCTTGCCGCAGATGCACTGAAAAAAGTTTCTCTGGCGGACAGAGCGGAACATTTGCCGAGCGAACTTTCCGGCGGTCAGCGTCAGCGTGTGGCGATAGCTCGTGCCATAGCCATGAAACCTTCCATAATTATGGCAGACGAGCCGACCGGAAATTTGGATACGAAATCTACCGTCGAGATTATGCAGATTTTCCGCGATCTTCACGCCGGCGGTTCGACGATAATTTTGGTCACTCACGAGCCGGATATTGCGAGGGCGGCGGACAGACAAATTTTGGTTCGCGACGGAAAAATAACGAAAGATATTTTGACCGCCCGATCCGACGAAATTATTGATGTTGTTTGATTCGTCGGGGAAAAAAAATTCAAGTTGAAAGGGAGAAAAATTTTTATGATAATAGTAATGTCACCCGGAGCGACGCGGGAAAATATTGATGCCGTCGTAAAAAAACTTGAGAAAAGAAATTTGCGGGCACATCTTTCCACCGGCGAGGACAGGACGATCGTCGGCGTAATCGGCGACAAAAAAACTATTGCCAACCTTGAAATGAATATGATGGACGGCGTGGAAAAAACCGTCCGCATAACCGAAAAATATAAACTTGTCAGCCGGGATTTTCACCCGCAGGACACGATAATAAAAGTCGGTGACGTTGAAATCGGCGGCAAGGAAATTGTCGTAATGGCAGGCCCTTGTGCGGTTGAAAGTTTTGAGCAGGTAAGAGAAACGGCTGAGGCTGTCAAAAAATCCGGTGCAAAAATTCTTCGCGGCGGAGCGTTTAAACCGCGAACTTCCCCCTATGACTTTCAGGGACTCGGCGAAGAAGGCTTGAAAATTTTGCGGACGGTTGCCGACGAATTAAATTTGAAAGTCGTCACCGAAATTGTCGATAAAGACGATATTGAAATTATTTCGGAATACGCGGACATTTTGCAGGTCGGGGCAAGGAATATGCAAAATTTTCAAATGCTCAAGGCTTTGGGGAAATGCGGCAAACCGATAATGCTCAAACGCGGACTTTCCGCAACCATAAGCGAGTGGCTCAACGCCGCCGAATATATAATGATCGGCGGGAATGAAAATGTAATGTTCTGCGAACGCGGTATAAGAACTTATGAAACTTTCACCCGGAACACTTTGGATTTGTCGGCGGTCGCGGCGATAAAAGAACTTTCACACCTTCCGATAGTCGCGGATCCCAGTCACGGCACCGGTCGCAGAAAAATGGTTGCACCGATGTCAAGAGCGGCGATAGCGGCGGGAGCGGACGCTTTGATTGTCGAAGTCCATCCGCATCCGGAAGTCGCACTTTCCGACGGAGATCAGTCTTTAACGCCTGCAGACTTTCAAAAAATGATGGAAGATTTACACGGAATAGCAAAGGTCATGGGGAAAACGATATGAAGTTGAAACTTGCGATAATCGGTGTCGGTTTAATCGGCGGCTCTCTGGGTCTGTGCCTTAAAGACAGACTCGGCGAAGAAATTTTTGTCACGGGACTTTGCCGGACGGAAAAATCAATGCGTCTTGCCGAAAAACTCGGTGCGGTTGATTTTGCCGCAGCAGATATTGAAAAAGTTGTCGGCAATGCGGATATAATTTTTTTGAGTCCGCCGGTTCTTCAAATTGTCCCGACGGTCGAAAAAATTTTGCCTTACCTGAAAACCGGAGCCGTTTTGACGGACGCGGGAAGTACAAAAGAATACATTTCAAAAGAACTGAAAAAAATTTTGCCGCCGGAAATTTATTATATTGCCGGACATCCGATGACCGGACGCGAAAAATCCGGCGTTGAGGCGGCGGACAAAGATCTTTTCAAAAACAAGGCGTATGTAATCATTCGCGACGAAAATATACCGCCGGAAGTTTACGAAAAATTGATGAGCGTTCTCAAGCTGACCGACGCAAAATTCACCGAACTCGACTTGACAAAACATGACAGGTGTGCCGCGATTATAAGCCATGTTCCGCATATTGCGGCGGCGGCCTTGGTTACTTTGCTGAACAGGTCTGAAGGCGACTTTGAATCTTGCCTGAAACTTATCGGCGGCGGTTTCAAAGATACGACGCGAATTGCAAGCTCCAACGCGGATATGTGGGCTGATATTTGCATGACTAACGGCGAATACATTTCCGGAAATTTGCGGGAACTTCAAAAAATTTTGGGCGAAGTCATAAAGGCGATTGACAGCCGCGACAGGCAAGCCGTTCATGATTATTTTGCAAAGTCGAAAGAGCGACGCGACGAAATTTTACACACGATAGAAAACAAGTTTGATCCGAATTAAAAAATAAAGACGACCGGCGTTAATGTTCGGTCGTCTTTTTGCGTCGCGTTGCGTCAAAATCGGCAAAAATTTTTTTCAGCAGGTCAGCTGAGTGCCGATGCCTTGATTTGTAAACAATTCCAAAATTATTGAGTGAGGTATTCGCCCGTCGATGATGTGAGCCTTGCTTGCACCGCCGGACACAGCCCGCAGACAAGCCTCGACTTTCGGAATCATGCCGCCGGAAATAATCCCGGTCTTTATGTATTCCCTCGCCTCGTCGGCAGTCAATTCGGAAACAAAGCCGGTTTTTTCTTCAAAATTTTTGTAAACGCCGGAAGTGTCGGTAAGGAGCAGAAGTTTTTCGGCTTTGAGTGCGCCGGCAATATCTGCCGCGACATAATCGGCGTTTATGTTGTAACTCGCTCCGTCCTCGCCCACTCCTATCGGTGCAATTACCGGAACATAGCCGCCGGAAATCAGATCGTTCAAAATCGTGATGTCAACCTTTTTTGCCTTGCCGACGTAACCGATGTCAACTTTTTTCTTGTCGTTGCCTTCGTAGACCGTCGCCAATTTTTTTTCGGCTTGAATCAAATCCGCATCTTTTCCGCTCAAACCGACTGCACGGACTCCGCGACGATTTAAAAGAGTGACGATCTCGGAATTTATCTTGCCGTCAAGCACCATCTCTGCAATTTCCACAGTTTCCTCGTCCGTCACTCTCAAGCCGCTGACAAAGGAACTTTCCTTGCCGACTTTCTTCAAAAAGCCGGTAATTTCCGGGCCGCCGCCGTGAACGGTCACGACATTTATTCCGACGTACTTCATCAGTGCGATGTCCTGCATTACTTTTTCTTTCAAATCTTCGTTAATCATCGCGTTGCCGCCGTACTTTACGACAATGGTTTTTCCGTAAAATTTTTGAATATAGGGCAAAGCCTCAATTAAAATAT
>CAJOOE010000105.1 GCA_905236145.1 uncultured Selenomonadaceae bacterium | reverse complement strand
AAATCCCGCCGTCATGTAGCTGAAAGTCGCACAGCCGAAAAAACTTCCCGTCATCGAGTCTTGCAAAAGTCCCGTCGCAAATCCGAATAAAATTCCCCACACGGGACCGCGAATAAATGCCGCCGACACCGTGAACAAAAGCATTAAATTTGCACTCACGCCGTTGAAATCGATCAAAGATAAAATCGAAGTCTGTGCGGCATAGAGCAGGACAATCGCCGACGCCCAAATTACGACGATTTTCATTGAGCCGCACCTCCCGGAGCCGGTTGCTGCGGTTGAGGATTTTTTGCGGCGGCTTGTTGCAACTGTTGTTGCTGCGTCTGTTGCACTTGTTGCCGAGCCTGTTCCCGGATCAACTTTGACTGTTGAATTTCTTGAGCAGTCTTTACCGGATCCGTTTCCGTTCCGGGAGTTTGAGGCGGCGGTTGAATCGGTTCGGGCGGAGCCTCCCGCGATGCAACTATAACCGCAACGTCCTCAAGTTTTTCAAAGTTTACGGAAGGTTCCATTATTCCGAATTTCAGCAACCCGCCGGTATCGTTTTGAATCTCCGTAATTTTGCCCACGACTATCCCTTTCGGATAAACGCCTCCGAAACCGGAAGTAACAACCATATCGTCAACTTTTACATCGGCATTTTTGGGAATGTTTGTCATTCGCGGTTGATTGGGATTGTTTATGTCGCCTTCGACAATTCCGGCAACTCTTGACTCCGGACGCTGTACCAAAGTACCGACGGAAGATCGCGGATCCAAAATCAGCCGGACTTTTGAAGTATTCACTCCCGCCTCCAAAATGTGACCGACAAGACCCATTTCCGTGATGACCGCCATATTGTCCGCAACCCCGTCCGCAGTGCCGCGATTTATGACAACGACGCTTGACCAAGTTGCCGAATCTCTGCCGATTACGCTTGCCGCAATCAAGTCAAATTGAGTCGCAACCTGTTTGTAGCCGAGCAAGGCACGGAGTCTTTGATTTTCCGATGCAAATTCCGATGCCGTCAAATTTTGAGCCCGGAGTATTTCGACTTCTTCCTTCAACGCTTTATTTTGAGCGTAAAGGTGTCGAATTTCGCCGACGGTATTTATTACATAAGTTACCTGATTTCCCACCCAAGCAAAAGCATTTTGAAACGGCGACAAAATCAGCATTGCGGTTTTATCGGTCGCCGGCGTGGCAAATTTCCCCCGTGCCGCGAAAAATACGCTGCAAAATACTGCTATGAATACAAATACCAACGCCGCAATTTTCCTGCCGGATCGGTTTTCTCTGCGTACTCTTTCGCTCATTGTTTCAACTTCTTGGGTGTCATTACGACGCGTTTAAGCAAATTCAAATCTTCCAAAGCCTTGCCGGTGCCTTCGCCGACGCAACTCAAAGCATCGTCGGAAACCAAGACCGGCATACCCGTTTCATTTGAAATAAGTTTGTCGATATTGGTTAAAAGAGCACCGCCGCCGGTCATCATTATTCCGTGATCCATTACGTCGGCGGCAAGTTCCGGAGGAGTTTTTTCCAGCGTCCCTTTGACCGCGTCCACGATTTTTGAAATGGGATCGTGCAGAGCTTCGCGAATTTCGCCGGATTTCACCGTCAAATTTTTGGGAAGTCCGCTCACCAGATCGCGACCGCGAATTTCCATAGACTTATCCGCCTCCGGCGTGACTATTGCGGTACCGATATTTATTTTGATTTCTTCCGCAGTTCTCTCGCCGATCATCAAATTATACATTCTCTTGATGTACTGAATTATGGAAGAATCCATTTCGTCGCCGCCTATGCGAATGGAACGGCTGGTAACTATTCCACCCAAAGAAATTACCGCAATTTCGGTGGTGCCGCCGCCTATATCGACAACCATGCTGCCGGTCGCTTCTTCTACCGGAAGTCCCGCACCGATAGCCGCCGCCATAGGTTCTTCAATCAAATAAGCCTCTCTGGCTCCTGCCTGTTGTGCCGCATCGATAACCGCTCTTTTTTCGACTTCCGTGACGCCGGAAGGAACGCCGACAACGACACGCGGACGGGTAAAAGATTTGCTGTTCATGGCTTTGCGAATGAAATAGCGGAGCATCGCCTGAGTAACGTCAAAATCAGCTATAACGCCGTCCTTCATCGGACGAATTGCAATTATGTTTCCCGGTGTACGACCTATCATGCGTTTTGCCTCGTCGCCCACCGCCAAAACATCGCTTGTATCATTTTTTATTGCAACTACAGAGGGCTCGCGGAGAACAATCCCGCGTCCCTTGACATGGACAAGAGTATTTGCCGTGCCGAGATCGATTCCCATGTCGCGGGAACCTCCGAAAAGACCAAACATCTTGAGTCATTTCTCCCTTCAAAAACGCCGCATTTTTTCTGCGGGCTTAATTTCAAATTTTTGTTGCCTTCATTTTAGGCGAAAGTATTTTAACATATTTTCCGGACTTTGCAACAATTTTGTATTTTGTAACCGGAAAGGGGTTTCATGTCAATTGTAAAATGAAGGTAAAATATCCTCAACAAAAAAATTCCCCGCCGTTTAAGACGAGGGAGTAATTTTTTTTCAGGCTAAATATTCAATCATCATTTTCAAAGCCGCATCGACCGACCGGTTTTTTATTTCCGTTCGACTGCCGGAAAAATTAAACTTTTGAACTTTGTCGCCTTTTTCCCCGCTGACAGAAATATAAACAAGTCCGACCGGTTTTTCCGGACTGCCGCCGCCCGGTCCCGCAATACCGGTTATTCCCGTGCCGATCGAAGTTTTTAAAACTTTGCGAACTCCGGCGGACATCTCCAAAGCCGTCTGACTGCTGACCGCTCCGAAATTTTTTAAAGTTTCTTCCTTAACGCCGACAACAGACATTTTGACTTCATTGGAATAAGAAACGACCGAACCCTTGATATAATCGGAACTTCCGGCAATATCGGTAAGGCGGGAAGTCAAAAGTCCTCCGGTACAAGATTCCGCACAGGCAAGAGTAAAATTTTTCTCCTTCAACAACTGCCCGACAATTTCTTCCGGTTTCATTCAATCAATCCTTTCCGCAGCAAGATCGTAAGCAAATCCGGCGGTGACTCTGACTTTGATTATATCGCCCGGACGACTTTTCAGATCGCCCTCGACATAGACCTGCCCGTCAACTTCCGGAGCCTCGCGGTAAGACCTGCCGGCAATGACTTCCGGGATTTCTTCGTCGCGACCTTCAACCAGAACATCAAACTCTTTTCCTTCCAAAGATTCGTTTATCTCTTGAGAAATCAAACTTTGAATACTCATCAACTCGTGATAGCGTTCCTGTGCGACTTCCTCCAAAATTTGATCTTCCATATCGAAAGCCGGCGTGTCCTCTTCCCGCGAATAAACAAAAATTCCCACCTTGTCCAATCTCTGTTCTTCGATAAAGTTTTTGAGGTTTTGAAATTCTTCTTCCGTTTCGCCGGGAAAACCGACGATAAAACTTGAACGGATTGCAACGTCCGGTATTCTCTCGCGAATTTTTTTCAAAAGTTTTTCAATACTCTCCCGCGTGTCCGGTCTGTGCATACGCTTTAAGACATTGTTATCGGCGTGTTGCAACGGCAAATCGACGTATTTGCAAATTTTCGGCTCGGCGGCAATCAAGTCTATGAGTTCGTCGGTAAAATTTTTCGGATAGGTGTATAAAATTCTTATCCGGCGAATGTGGGGAATTTTTACAAGTTCCCGTAAAAGTTCCGGTAAACTTGCCTTGCCGTAAATATCGCGACCGTAATTCGTCGTGTCCTGTGCAATCAAATTTATTTCCTTTACGCCGCGTTCGCCGAGCATGGCGACTTCATCGCAAATATCTTCAATCGACCGGGAAATTTGCCGCCCGCGAATCAGAGGAATTGCACAGAATGAGCAGCGATTGTTGCAACCTTCCGCAATTTTTATGTAAGCCGTGTAATCCGGTGTCGTCCTTATTCGCGGCGTTTTCGCATCGTAAATAATTTCTTTTTCGCCGAGAAGAATTACACGCCGACCGCGTAAAGTTTCGTTAATCGCCTCAATTATCCGATTCCAGGCACCTGTGCCGACAATCGCATCGACTTCCGGCATTTCGTCCAGAAGTTCCTGCCTGTACCTTTGTCCCAAACAGCCGGCGACAATCAGCGAACGGCATTTGCCGGACTCTTTGTAATCCGATAAATTGAGGACGGTCGTTATCGACTCCTCTTTCGCGGAAGTGATGAAGGCACAAGTATTAACTATCAAAATATCCGCGTCGGCGGGATTGTTGGTCAATTCAATCCCGTTTTTTTGCATTATACCGAGCATTACTTCGGTGTCCACCAAATTTTTGGCACATCCCAAACTCACAAATCCGGCTTTCAATTTTCCGCTCTCCTTTTTTATGTGTCAGTGTGTCGGTGAATTGATGACGCTCCGACGCTCTGACGCAACCACATTATTTTTTGAATTTCTTTGCCTTTTTTATTTTTTCCTTTTCGGCTTTCTGTTGTTGTTCTTCTTTCTTCAAACGTTCCTTTTCTGCCTCTTTGGGTGCTTTTTCTTCAAGTTTTTTGTTTTTTGCCTCCGTCTTTTTGTCAACCGGGACATAATTCAAGTCTTTGAAAGACGCAACGTCGCGTTTATACGTTTCCATAATTTCATCGGTCAAATTGTCGCAGATAACCTGAACCGACCAGCAACGACCGCCGGGAGCACGGAAAAAAGTTATTGCACTGCCGATTGAGGCAACGGCAACTCCGTCAACTTTTCCGTCGCCGTTTTCGTCAACTTCGATTTCCTTTGCCGCACGAGCAAAAACGCCTTTATTGTCTTTTGTCAATTCCACGACTTCGACAAGATCGTAAGCACCGGAATTTTTCTTTTGGTTAATGTACGCCTCTATAACTTTTTTGTTGTCTTTGTTGAAATTCGGGACGGCGTTGTCATTGAAAGCGTCAACCGTTATTATGTAGCCGTATTTTACATGAAAGCCTTCATTTTCAAAGACGAGCATTTCGCCGAACTGCGAGGTGTCGAAAGAAGGATTTTGCACAACGCGAAATTCTTTCGGACAGTTCATTGAAAAATTGTAACGCGGACTTTTGTATTCGATTTCTCCGCCGGAACTTGTTGCCTCTGCCGCAAAAACCGTTGCGGTCATCATCACGAGTGCAACAAGCGTCAAAATAATTTTTTTCATCGAAATTCCTCCAAAAATTTTTTTACTTTACATCTTCCGAAATATTATCACTCTTTCGAGCGATTAACAAGAAAATTATTTTGCTTAATTGTAAAATAACCTCAACAAAAAAAATTCCAATCTGTCCGAATTGCCGTTGCAATTTCCGGTTCACCGAGCCGCCAAAAAAAAATACTTGCACAAGTTTTAAAGCTGTGTTATTATACGGCTTGCGGCACCGTCGTCAAGAGGTTAAGACACCGCCCTTT
>CAJOOE010000104.1 GCA_905236145.1 uncultured Selenomonadaceae bacterium | reverse complement strand
GAAAAAGCAATGGGCGTTCCCATAAGAATCGATGCGGCGATCTATGCCGACGCGACAGAAAAAGGAATGAAAGCGACAAAGGCTTTGCAAAAATCCGCCGTCGGCGAATTGAGAATTTTTGACGAAAAAGGAAGAATCATAAGACGAACCGACGCAGATATAAAGCCGATGATAATTGAAAATTCCGGCGATGAAAAAACATTGTCGGAACCGTTTAAACCGGAAGAGGATTGAGATGAAAAAATATTATGCGGTCGGGTTGACGGTCATATTACTCATGGCGGTTACCCTCACAGCTTACGGAACATATTTGAACCGGAGCGACGAAAATCAAATTGCAAAACGAATGGCAGAGAGAACGATACCTTTGCAGGGCGAAAAAGCAAAGGTAAGAAATTTAAATCCGGTGTTTTCTTTGGACACGATAAATTTGACGGCGGCTGAAATGTCCGATGCGGTCGCCTTGATTAACGGGCGATTGGAATCGGCTTTCGTCGAAAAAAATTCCTCCGTCCGCAGGGGACAAGTTTTGTTTGACTTGGTGAACGAGGAAATTCCGACGAAAATTCAACAAGCGGAAAGTGACGTTTCCGCCGCAGAGGCAAGACTTCTTCAGGCGAAAAATTCTTTTGCACGTTACGAACGCCTGAAAGAAAAAAATGCAACGTCAATGGAAAAATTCGACGAGGCAAAAATGAATTATGAGGCGGCAAAGGCAAATTTGCAAGGGGCGATTGCCGCGAGAAATCAACTTTTGATACAAGATTCAAGACAACAAGTCATTTCACCGGTTGACGGAGAAATTTTAATCATTTACAAACCCGTCGGCTCATACGTCACTGCGGGAACTCCGGTAGCTCCGGTCGGTAATTTCGGAAAGTTGAATTTCTCCCTTCCCATTGCCGACGATGCCGCAAAGAGATTGACGCCCGGCGAAAAGTTTGAATTGAAATTCACCGACAACGCCTTACTCCACAAGGCTTACGATACGGAGTACGGAGCCGGGAACAAGGGTCACTCTCAAACTTTTTCCGTTTCCGTCAAAAATATTTTGCCGAATTTGAGCGAGCCGGCGGATATGAGGAAAGTTATTTTTGAAATCGACAATACCGCCGGAGTTTTGGAACAGCAAACTTATAACGGAGTCGAACTCAAGAGATTGAAGGCACATAACGCCTTGACCGTTCCCCTCAGTGCGATGGGCGACAACAATAAAAATTTTGTTTTCGTCGTGAAGGAGGACGATACCCTTGAACGCCGTGCAGTACAGACCGGAGCGGACGACGGAAAATTTATCGAAATTTTATCCGGACTCAAAGAAGGCGAAACGGTAATAACTTCATCGACGAAGGGATTGGACGGGGGAATGAAAGTCAGCATTACTTTGGCGGGAGATGAAAATTGATGCGAAGGGAAAAGAGTCAGATTTTCAGTCAAGAGGCATTGGACAAATTACGTTCTCCGGAAAATTTGGATACAATGTTGCCGATAACAAATCCTATAAATTGGATGGCGTTGATTTCAATTTTGGTTCTCCTGTTCTCCGTCGTCCTCCGGTCGATTTACGGATCCTTCACGGTCAAAGCCGAAGGCATGGGCTTGATAATGGATTCTTCCGGACTCATGAACATTACGCACGTCGCCTCCGGAAAAATTTCTCGCATTTACGTCAAGCCCGGCAGTGTCGTAAACAAGGGCGATTTGATAGCACACATGGAGCAGGCGGCTCAAGAGGCGGATACAAAAATGGCACGGTACGGGACCGGGCTTGCCTCAAACGACCGGGACGCGATGGGACGCGTTTATCAATACAACGCGAAAGAATATCAGCAGGTCGTCGCGGAAGATGTTTACAGCGATTACGACGGGATTGTCGATGAAGTCATGGTCGGGGAAGGCAGCATTGTTTCTTCCGGCACTCCCATTTGCTCTGTCAGAGTAACGCAGGCCGGACAAGAGTTGACCGGAGTTTTTTACGTTCCGATTGACAAGGGCAAGAGAATTTTGCCCGGAATGACAATTCAACTTGCACCGAACGGTGTGGACGTTTCGCAGTCCGGAAGTTTAATCGGCGTGGTGCGAACGGTTTCCCAATATCCCGTTACCGTTCAAAGTATGCAACAACATTTGGGAAATGCCCAACTTGCCCAATTTGTTCTGCAATCGGAAAAAGGTGCGGTTATGGAAGTGACTTTCGATCCGGTGAAAGATGAAGATTCTCCGTCCGGTTACCTTTGGACTTCAAAAGTCGGCGAACATAAACCGATAACGCCCGGAAGTTTTTGCACCGGCTCAATAATCATTGAGAGAAAACCGCCGATTGAAAAGGTTTTCCAAAAATTAAGTCACCGGCTCAGGAGCCGTTAAGCAGGGAAATATAATGGAAAAAATTGTTGAAAAGATAAATTCGCGGGTCAAAGTGCCGACGGTTTTGCAAATGGAGGCAACAGAGTGCGGAGCGGCAGCTCTTTCAATGATTTTGTCGCATTAATTACGCCGGGAATGTGGCGTTAATCGCGACGATTATTCGTGCGGCAAAAAATCGCGGTTGCCCGGCGAACGGTTACCGGTGGAGTGCGGACAGATTGAAAGAAATCGGAGCATATCCGCTGATAAACTTCGTCGTACCGGAAGGAATTAAGAACGGAAAGGCTTATCTGAATGATCCGGCTATGGGAAGGAGAACGGTTTCTTGGGACGACTTCCGGACTTCTTACACCGGCATCGCACTTTATATCGAGCCGACCGAGAATTTTAAAAAAGAGGGTGAACGGTACAATATATTCAAAGCCGTTGCCGAAAAACTCATGGACGACAACAAGGCGGCACTTTTTATTTTGTTGCTCAACTTGGGAATGATTATTCCGGGTCTTGCGTCGACGGTATTTATTTTGACACGCAAGCATCCGGATTAATGACGGTGTCTTTTATCGTCTGCGGCTCCATGAATTGGTTGCGGGCGGTAATTAATTGACTCTCGCCGATTCGTCAAGTTTTTTTTGGCACCTGCTCCGATTGCCCATGGAATTTTTTCATCAGCGATATGCGGCGGAGGTCGCCTCGCG
>CAJOOE010000103.1 GCA_905236145.1 uncultured Selenomonadaceae bacterium | reverse complement strand
CGGGTACATCTTCCGCAACTTTGACTTCGACCGGTGCGGGTGTTTCTTCCGGCGGATTTTCGTTGAAATCTTCTTCAAACTCACTGCCGAAAACAACGACATCATCTGCCAAACTTGTTGCCGGATTTATAAAAATTGCCGCCGCCGCCGCTCCGACAATTATCTTTTTTATCTCCATAGACTTTTCACCTCAAACGAAACTTTGTTCGTCAATCCGAAATTTTATTTAAAACGTTCGTTTAAAGGATTATAAGAAAATTTATTTGACAAGTCAAGATTGCGGAACCGGGCTGTCGGGGAAACCTGAACCGATTTCCCCGTTTACCTTATTTTTGTTGTTGCATTTTGCCGCGATTTAATATAAACTTTTCCGGAATATTAGGGGGAGGTAAAGTTAAAAATGTTTGATGTTGTGATTATCGGAGCCGGATTTGCCGGTGCAGTGCTTGCCGAACGTTTCGCAAGCAAAGAAAATAAAAAAGTTTTGGTTGTCGAACGCAGAAATCATATCGCCGGAAATTGTTACGACGAAGTTGACGAAAACGGTATTTTAATTCACAAATACGGCCCGCATCTTTTCCACACGGACGATGAAAATGTCTGGAAATATTTGTCGAAGTTCACCGATTGGATAGTCTATCATCACCGGGTTAAAGCCATGATTGACGGGCAGCCCGTGCCGATTCCTTTCAACTTCAACACGATGCGAGAGGTTTTTCCTCAAAGTCTTGCCGACCGTTTGGAAACCGCCCTGCTGAAAAATTTTGAGTACGGGCAGAAAGTTCCGATTTTGGAGTTGAAAAAATCTTCGGATCCCGACCTGCAATTTTTGGCGGATTATGTTTACGAAAAAATTTTCCTGCATTACACCGAAAAACAATGGGGACAAACTCCGGATAAAATTGCCGGAGCGGTGACGGCAAGAGTTCCGGTCTTTGTCGGACGCGACGACAGATATTTCAACGATCGCTTTCAAGCCCTGCCGACTCGCGGATATACCGCACTCGTCAAAAATATTCTCGACAATAAAAATATTAAACTTCTGCTTAACACCGATTTTAAAGAAATCATGAGAATTGAGGACGGAAAAATTTTCCTGCTCGACACGAAATTTGACGGGAAACTTATTTACACCGGACAACTCGACGAACTCTTTGACATGAAATTCGGTGCACTTCCTTACAGGAGCGTTGAGATGAAATTTGAGACGATTAAGGAAGAACATTTTCAGGAACCGGCGACGATAAATTATCCCAACAATTACGACTTCACACGCGTCACCGAATTTAAAAACATTCACCCGGTAAAGTCGGATCGCACGACGATTTTAAAAGAGTTTCCGCAAACTTACATTCCCGGCGAAAATGTTCCCTACTATCCGATTTTCACGGACGAGGCAAAAGCGGCTTACGAAAAATATGCGGCTGAAGTTTCAAAGTATCCTCAAATAATTCCGGTCGGTCGTCTTGCCGAATATCGCTATTACGACATGGACGATATGGTTAAAAGAGCGTTGGAGGTTTACGAAGAAATTTCAAAATGATTTTTCGGAGGGAAAATCTTGGATATAAAAATTTTGGTGGCGGCTCACAAAAAATATTGGTTCCCGGATGACGATATTTACATGCCGCTGCACGTCGGGAAAAAAGGCAAGCCGGATTTGGGATTTCCGGGCGACGATACCGGCGACAACATTTCCGAGAAAAATATAAATTATTCCGAACTCTCCGGACTCTATTGGGCGTGGAAAAATTTGAAGTGCGATTATCTGGGTCTTTGTCATTATCGGCGTTATTTCGGTCGAAAAAGTTTTTTCGGCAGTATCGAAAAGCGAAAAACTCAAATTTTGAAACGCAAAGATTACGAGGAACTTTTGAAAAGTGCGGACGTGATTTTGCCGAAATTCCGGAATTATTACATTGAAACCGTCCGCAGTCAATATACTCATGCCCATTCGGAAAGAGATTTGATTGAAACGCGAAAAATTATCGGCAAATTTCACCCGGAATTTTTGCCGGCGTTCGATGAAGTCATGGAGCGGCGAAAAGTTCATCTGTGGAATATGTTTGTCATGCCGAAAAATTTGGCGGACGAATATTTTGAATGGCTTTTCGATATTCTTTTCCGGTATGAAAAACTGATGGACGAAAACGGCTTGCAAGGCGAAAAATATCGGCTTTACGGATATATTTCGGAGCGTCTGCTCGACGTGTGGATTTTGACGAAAAATTTAAAGACTGTCGAAACCGATGTCGTAATGTTGGAAAAGGTTAATTGGATAAAAAAAGGCGGCTCGTTTCTGAAACGAAAGTTTTTCGGAAAGTGAGCCGGGAGGGTTTCTTCTTGGACGAACGATTTTTGAAAATGTACGATTCGGCGTTAAAACCTTTGACCGAAGATCGAACGCCGCTTTATTTTTCCGGCGACGCGAAAGCGGACGGCGAAAATTTGATTTTAAATTCCGGCGGCGGTGCGGATTTCGGAACATACTTCAACGCCTTTTCTCTGAAAAAATGGTTGAACTTTTCGACGCTTGAAGATTTGAAAATTTCCTTCAAACTTGCCGGAAAATTTCAAGTCGATTTTTACGGAATGAATCAAATTAAAGAAGAAAGTTTTTTGCAAGTCGAAACGGAAGGAGATTTTGAAAAAATTTTTTTCGGCGGAGAACTTGCAGACCTTGCAAAAAAATTTGACATGATAGCATTTCGGCTGACGGCTCAAAGCGACTCGGCGAAAATTTCCGGAGCGACTTGGCTCGGAAAATTCGGCACGGTTCACGACATAAAACTCGGAATAACAATCTGCACGTTCAAGCGGGAAAAATACCTTCTGCCGAATTTGGAAAAGCTTGCCGCCCTCACGAAAAAAAATCCGGACTTCAGCGTCATGGTTATCGACAACGGGCAGACTTTGGGCGAAAAGCACGAAGAAAAATTGCAAATTTTGCCGAACAGAAATTACGGCGGCTCCGGCGGGTTTACAAGGGGAATTATCGAGCAGGTCAATCAAGGGAAGAATACTCACATAATTTTATCCGACGATGATACCGTTATCGAACTTGCCGCCTTCGACCGGCTTTACTCTTTCCTGAAATTTTTGAAACCCGAATACCGGAAAAATTTCTTTGCCGGAGCGATGCTTAACCTTGCCGCACCTTTGGAGCAGGTGGAAAACACGGCTTACTGGAATAAAATCATGGCAAAGTCTTTCGGTGCAAATTTCGACCTTGCCGACAAAAAAATTCTCTGCAAAAACGAGTACCCGACCAAAGACAAAAATGCTTATGCCGGCTGGTGGTTCTGTGTCGTCCCCGTCGAATCGGTGAAGGAAATAGGTTATCCTCTGCCAATTTTTATCAAAGGTGACGATATGGAATACGGCATCAGGCGAGGCATGGAAATTTTAACTTTGAACGGCGTCGGCGTTTGGCATGATGCGTTCGTCAACAAATTCAATCCTGCGATAAAATATTTTGCGGACAGAAATATGCTTTTGGTTCAACATTTCGCACGCGATTGCGGAAGGTTTTATTTCTTTGCCGGGTGCATGGCAAGATTGGGACGCAGAACTTTGTACCTTGACGGCGAGGCGTTGAAAGTTTTGGAATTGGCACTCAAAGATTTGAATACGGATCTGGAAGGTATAACGTCTGTTCCTTCCGACGAAAAATTTACACAAGTCCGGAATTATCCGAAAACCGGAAATGTATTTGTCGCATTTTTCCGGACACTGTTCTACTGTTTAAAACACTGTTTGAATTACGACGAACACGACAGGCAACTCAAAGAATTTGTCAAAGTCAATCTGTCGGATCAAAAATTTTGGCGTGAGTTTTTGAAAAAAACGGGAGGTGATACATTTTTATGAAGGAAATAATTTCTTTCCTCAATAAATACGGATATTTGATAAGCGAATTGGTTTTACGCGACATTAAAAAGAAATACAGACGCTCCATACTCGGCGTTTTTTGGAGTCTGCTCAACCCTCTGATAACGATGATTGTAACGGCGATGATTTTTTCAAACCTGTTCAGATTCGACATAACAAATTTTCCGCTCTATCTTCTCTGCGGACAAATTATAGTGACTTTTTACAATGAAAGTACCGGCTTTGCGATGAGTTCGATAATAGAAAACGGCGTACTCTTGAAAAAAGTTTACATACCGAAATTTGTTTTCCCGCTGTCGCGGGTAATGTCAAGTTGCGTCAATCTCCTGTTTACCCTGCCGGCACTTTTCCTCATAGTCATCGTTACGACACATTCCCTGCCGCCGGCAACGTTTTCTTTTATACTGCCGCTGTTTTTGTTTTTTTTGTTTTGTCTGGGAATCGGTATGTTGCTCTCGACGGTCGCCGTGTATTTCCGCGACATCTTTCACCTTTACGGAATTTTCCTTTCACTCTTGGGATATACCACTCCGGTTTTTTATCCGGAGTCGATAGTGCCGGAAAAATATATGTTTCTTTTCAAAATGAATCCTTTGTACTATTATTTGAGTGCCTTCCGTCAAGCGGTTTATGAAGGGCATTTGCCGGATTACGGACTGATAGCGGTCTGTGTGGGATTGTCGGCAGCGGCTCTTGTCGTCGGCACATATTTTTTCCGCAAGTATCAAAATAATTTTATTCTCTATATTTAAATCGGAGGCGTTATGGAACCTGTCATTAAAGTTGAACACGTTTCCATGCATTTCAATTTGATGGAAGAACGTGTTGACAGTTTAAAGGAATATGTTCTCAAATTTATCAAGGGAAATCTTATGTATAACGATTTTATCGCACTTGACGACATTTCTTTTGAAGTCGAAAAGAAAGATATGCTCGGACTTGTCGGGCTTAACGGTGCGGGAAAATCCACTTTGCTGAAAATTTTGGCGGGCGTTCTGAAACCGTCCGTCGGAAAAGTTGAGGTAAAGGGTACAATGGTTCCTTTGATAGAGGTCGGAGCCGGTTTTGATCCGGATTTGACTGCACGGGAGAATATTTTTTTGAACGGAGTTATTTTGGGTTACAGGAAAAAATTTATTTCGGAACATTTCGATGAGATCGTCGATTTTGCCGAGATAAGAGATTTCATAGATGTGCCGGTAAAAAATTTTTCCAGCGGTATGTATGCCCGGTTGGGATTTTCCATTGCCACCGTTGTACAACCGGACA
The DNA here is from genome assembly GCA_905236145.1 of uncultured Selenomonadaceae bacterium. Lineage (GTDB taxonomy): Bacteria > Bacillota > Negativicutes > Selenomonadales > Selenomonadaceae > Quinella. The sequence continues at coordinate 4,937 of CAJOOE010000103.1, read as the reverse complement.
TTTTAATCGTCGATGAAGTTTTGGGAGTGGGTGATTTCAGATTTCAGGAAAAATGCGAAAAGAGAATTTCGGAAATGATTGCACGGGGAGTCACGATAATTTTGGTTTCCCACGACATCACGATGATTGAAAGGCTTTGCAATAAAGTTATATGGCTGGATCACGGAAAAATGCGTGCTTACGGCGATATGAAAACCGTTTGCGAGGAGTACAAGAAGATTTAATTTGTTTGCATGGAGTGATTTTTAATGAGTAAGAAAATAGAAATTTTTGTGGCTTGTCACAAGCCTTCGGAAATTCCGGAAAACGAATATTTGATTCCGATACACGTCGGGTCGAAAAGATCAAAAATTACTTTGCCGGGATTTCAACGCGACGACGAAGGCGAAAATATTTCGGATAAAAACGGCTCTTACTGCGAGATGACCGGACAATATTGGGCGTGGAAACATTCCGACGCGGATTATATCGGTCTTTGTCATTACAGAAGGTATTTGTCTTTTTCCGATCAAAAATTTTCCAATTTGACGCCGGACGAACGCGGGCAGGTTCTTGTCGGTGCACTCAACAAAGTTACCGCCGAAAAATACGGTCTTACCGATCCCGGTGCGATAGAAAATTTGATGAGCCGCAATGATATTCTTGTCTGCGAGGCTCAAGACTTGTCGAAAGTTTATACTCCTTACGGCACACAAGATTCCGTTTTGAAACATTGGTACGCCCACGACAGAGCACTTGTCATGCGGGAAGATTTGGATAAGGTTTTCGGAATAATTCGCGAAGATTACCCGGTATTTTACAAAAGTTTGCAAGAATATTTGTCCGGCAAATATTTTTACGGATTCAACACTTTTGTCATGAGGAAAGACCTTTTCCGCGAGATGTGCGAAATGGAATTTGCCGTCCTCGAAAAATTTGAAAAGATGACGGATCTTTCCCACTACAATATGGTATTGAGCAGAATTTACGGTTTCATGGGCGAAATTATGTTCAGTGCGTTCGTTTATCACTTGAAAAAAACTCGCCCGGAAATTAAAGTAAAAGAATGTCAAATGCTTTACTTTGAAAAAACAGATCCGGTCAAAGAAATACTGCCTTCCGACGAAGATTCCGTGAAAGTCGTGATGGACTTGGAGGACGTTCCTTCATTCTTACTTCAACCGGCACTGTCAACTTTTTTAAACAATACCGACAAAAACAAAATTTACGACCTCGTCATACTCTATGACAAAATAAATCCGCAGTATAAATCGGTTTATCAAAAAATGGTTGCGGACTTTAAAAACGTCAATTTGTCTTTCGTCGATGCAGGTTATTATTACTCGACAGCCGAAGATTTGTACGGGAAAATTGTTCATGCCGCTCCGATATTCTTGGCTCAAATGCTCCCGAATTTCGACAAATGTCTTTACCTGCACTGGAATGTATTGATTGAAAAAGATATTTCGGAAATTTACGATTTCGACCTTGACGGCAAGCCGGTCGCCGCAGTCAAAGACGTAATTTATCAGGGAATGTTGAATACTTTTTACCGCGAAGAATATGATTTTGCCGCGAAGAAAATAGGAATAAGAAACATTTTCGACTTTGCCGACGATAAAGTTATTTTGATGAATTTGGCACAGATAAGAGAAAACAACGTCGCAAATTATGCCGTCGAAACGGCGGACTTGGTGAAAAAATCCGACAAAAAAATCGATCCGATTTACATATTCAATAAAATTTTTGCGGGAAAAATCCGGTATATGCCCCAAACTTTCAACTGTACGATTGCCGATTGCTCACAGACCAAATTTTTTATCGGCGAAGCTCCTTTGGACTTGGCAAACGCCGTAAAAGCCGCACGCTCCTCCGCTTTAATACACGGTTATACAAGTGATATGCCTTGGATTTTGGACGACGAAACCGATATAGAATTTTTCGCTCATTATTGGGACACGGTTTACGCCGGACCTTTAAAAATGATGTTTGAAAATCATATGTCCTTCAGATTAAATTCCGGACAATTCGGACAGAAATTCAGACATTTCGTCGATGCAATTTTGCCGAAAGGTACAAAGCGTCGCGAAAACGTGAAAAAACTTTTCCCGCGAAAGGGAATGTTCTTCAGAACGATTCAAAAATTGATAAATATTTGATTAAGGTTTTAAACAAAAATGCTGTTTAACTCTTACGAATTTATTTTTGCATTTTGTCCGATTGTCCTTGCGATATATTTCGCACTCGGAAAAATTTCAAACCTTTCAAATATTTGGCTGACGGCGGCAAGTCTGTTTTTCTACGCTTGGTGGGATATAAGATTTTTGCCGCTGTTGGTCGGAAGTATTTTGATAAATTATCTTATTGCCGGCGGAATATTGAAATTCGGCGGCGGCGGTAAGACTGCCGGAAGTAAATTTTTCTTCTGCACGGGACTCGTGTTCAATCTCGGACTTCTGGGACTTTTCAAATACTCGGATTTTCTGCTGGAAAATTTGAACCGACTCGGAGCGAATTTTAATCTGTTGCACTTAATCCTGCCGCTCGGAATTTCTTTTTTCACGATAACGCAACTTCTGTATCTTTTCGACTGTTACGAAGGGACGACGAAGGAGCATAATTTTTCAAATTATGCCTTGTTCGTTTCCTTCTTCCCGCACCTGCTCGCGGGTCCGATTTTGTTCCACCGGCAGATGATGAAACAATTTTCCGACGCAAGTTTACGCCGCCCGAATTTTGAAAATTTATCGCGGGGACTTACTCTCTTTATAATCGGACTTTCAAAAAAAGTTTTGATTGCCGACGAACTCGCTCCTGTCGTTCAAGCCGGCTTTTCAAATCCGGAAAATTTGACGGCGGCGGCGGCTTGGTTCACGGCGGCAAGTTATATGTTGCAACTTTATTTCGATTTTTCCGGCTACAGTGATATGGCGGTCGGTCTTGCGAAAATGATGAATTTGGAAATTCCGATAAATTTCAATTCGCCTTACCGGGCAACCGGAATGATAAATTTCTGGCAACGCTGGCACATTTCCCTGACAAACGCAATAACCGCCTGCGTCTATATGCCGATAATGCGAAAATTTAAAACCCGGACGATTTTCCACACGGTGACGGCATCATTTATCGCTTTTTTTATCGTGGGCATTTGGCACGGAGCCGGGTGGACTTATGTGGTTTTCGCTTTGATAAATGCGTCGGGGATTGTAATAAATTATCTGTGGAAACAAAAATTTTCAATGCCGAAAATCCCGGCTCACATTGTAACCTTGTTTTACATAATGATCACGATGATTTTTTTCCGGGCAAATTCGGTTTCGGACGCTTTAACCGTGATAAAAAAACTTTTCGACTTTCAAGCCGGATTTTTTTCACCGGAAACATTTAAACTTGGAATTTTCGTCGCGGCGGTTTTGATTGTCGCCTTCTGTCCCTCGTCAAATAATCTCGTCAAAAAATTAAAGCCGACAATCGCGGCGGCAATAATTTTGATAATTTTGCTTGTACTGTCGCTTTTGCATTTGTCGGCGGTCACGGAATTTTTGTATTTTCAATTTTAAGAAATTATAACAGTTGACTGAGAAAATGTACCGGTTGTAAAAATGAGAATTTTAAATAATCGCGGTAAGCTGAAAATTTTTTTGTTTTTTGAAGGATTGGCGGCGGGAATTTTTACCGGTTCCGTCATCGCCCTGTTCAGATTTTTGACGGACGCGGCAGATGAATTTCGTCCGGCTTTTTTTTCCTGTTTCGTCGTGCCGGAAAAAATTTTCCCGACAATCGCATTTTTGATTTTCGTCGCGTACTTTTTGGAAAAGGCAATTCAAATTGACGGACAAGTTGCCGGCAGCGGTATTCCGCAACTCAAGAAAATTTTTGCCGGACGGGGAAAAATTTTAAATCCTTTCCGGGCGTTGATTTTAAAATTTTCCGCCGCAACTCTCGGAATAGGAGCCGGTATGTCACTGGGCAGAGCCGGCTTGAGCGTACAATTCGGAGCGTTTATCGGAAGTTTTCTGAATAAAATTTTTTTCGCCGAACTGCCCGGACTTCCCAAAAATCACGGAGAATCGGAAATGAAAATTTTGTTGACTGCCGGAGCCGGTGCCGGATTGGCGGCGGTATTCAATGCTCCGCTTGCCGGACTGATTTTTTGCATTGAGGAACTCCGGAAAAAATTTACTCCGGAAGTCTTGATCGCGACAGTAACCGCAACAATTTCGGCATCCGCAATGACCGACTTTGTCTTTGGTATACGTCCGATTTTTGCGACGATTGCACCGACTTTTTCCGAATTTCCCGGAATAACAAATATATCGGCTTACGAAGTTTTTTTCGGAATTTATTCGGATCGGTTGAAAATTTTTCTCTTCGCAATCATTGCCGGAATTTCAGCCGGATTTTTCGGAGCGTTGACGACAAAAACTTTGATATTTTCGCTTGATTTTTATGAGCGGTTGAAAATCCGAAATTTCTTCAAATTCCTGATTCCGCTTTCGCTTGTAATTCCGGTGGGAATTTTTTTGCCTCAAATTTCGGGTTGCGGAAATGTTTTGGTTGACGATCTTTTGAACGGGAATTTCGGATTAAAATTTTTAATTTTGCTTTTCGCCGGAAAATTTTTGTTTACGATGATCTGTTTCGGGACAAATGCACCGGGAGGATTGTTTCTGCCGGTATTGGCACTCGGAGCGATTTTCGGAAATATTTTCGGGAGTTTGTGCGTCGCCGGAAATTTTTTCCCGGAAAATCAAATAACCTTGTTTATAATTTTCGGAATGACGGCTTATTTTTCTGCCGTAATGAAAGCACCGATAACAGGGAGCGTTTTGATGATGGAATTGACCGGACAATTTTCAATTCTTTTGACTTTGACTGCGGTATCGGGAGCGGCATTTTTTTCATCGGATTTATGTGGAGGCAAGCCGGTATTTTCCGCACTTTTAAACCGGAAAAAT
>CAJOOE010000102.1 GCA_905236145.1 uncultured Selenomonadaceae bacterium | reverse complement strand
GAAGTGAAAAATTTTTGCAGGAAATTTTCACCGGCGGCAGAAAAAAGTTAACCGGAATTATTTTGATAAAAATTTTCACAAATATTTCGGGAGGTAAAATTTTTTATGGGAGATTCAAGGAAAATTGTAAAACTCGGACTTTTGGGAGCCGGAACGATCGGCGGCAGTGTCATAAAAGTTTTGCAGAGAAACAAAGATATTATTTCTCGGCGTGCGGAAACCGATATTGAGATAAAAAATATTCTCGTCCGCGATTTTGAAATTCAAAAACTCAAAGACGCCGGACTTCCCGCCACTTCAAACTACGACGATATTTTAAACGATCCGGAAATTGATATTGTCGTCGAACTCATGGGCGGAATAAATCCGGCAAAAGATTTTGTAATAAAAGCTATGGAACACGGCAAACACGTCGTCACCGCAAACAAAGACGTTGTCGCTCAATTCGGTCATGAACTTTTTGACACGGCGGCAGAAAACAAAGTCGATTTTCTCTTTGAGGCGGCTGTCGGCGGAGCGATTCCGATTATTATGCCGCTCAAACGTTGCCTTACCGCAAACAGAATTACCGAAGTTCTCGGAATAGTCAACGGCACCACAAATTATATGCTCACGAAAATGAGTGAGGACGGTGCGGATTATGATACGGTTTTGAAAGAGGCACAGTCGAAAGGTTACGCGGAGGCAAATCCCGCCGCCGATGTCGAAGGCAAAGACGCGGCAAGAAAAATTGCAATTCTCGCGTCGATCGCTTTCAATTCCCGTGTAAAATTTGAGGACGTTTCAATCGAAGGTATTACGAAAATTACGCCGTCCGACATTCGCTACGCAAACGAACTCGGCTACGTCGTAAAACTTTTGGCTGTCGGCAAAGATTCCGATCTCGGCGTTGATGTTCGCGTCCATCCGGTATTCTTGTCGAAAGAGCACCCGCTTGCGTCGGTCAACGGCGTACTCAACGCAATTTTTGTAAAAGGCGATCCGATTGACGAGGCAATGTTTTACGGACCGGGAGCCGGCGGACCGACCGCGTCGGCTGTCGTGGCGGATATTATCGAAGTCACGAAAGGCATACAGCTTGAAAGTCGCGGGCGTTTCGGTTGCACCTGCTACGCCGGAAAGAATATTTGCCCGATTGAGGAAACTGCTTCTTCATATTATATCAGAATGTTGGTTGACGACGAGCCGGGAGTTTTGGGAAAAGTTGCCACGACTTTGGGAAATGCAAATGTCAGCTTGAAATCGGTCGTTCAGACAAATGCCGAGAGAGAAAATCATGCGGAAATCGTCGTCGTAACTCACGCAGTCAAACACAAAAATATTTTGGCGGCAAGGGACGCTTTGCAGAAACTTGAAGTTGTCGATGAAATTTTGAATATGATAAGGGTCGAATCTGTATGAGTTTGAAAAATAATTCGGTAAAAATTTTGGTGCCGGCAACTTCGGCAAATTGCGGACCGGGTTTTGATTGTTTGGGACTTGCCACGACGCTTTACAACGAAACGGAAATTTCTTTGCTTGCGGAGGAAAATGTAACCGTCGATTTTGAAGGTGAAGGGTTGAAAGATATTCCCAAAGGTGCGGAAAATTTAATTTGGCAATCGGCAAAAATGGTTATCGAACGAGCCGGATATTCAGAAAAATTTAAAGGTGCAAATATCCGAATGAAAAACAATATTCCGGTTTCCAGAGGTTTGGGATCGAGTTCTGCGGCGATTGTCGGCGGACTCTTCGCGGCAAACGAAATTTTGGAAAGACCTTTCGACAAAACGCAACTGTTGGAAATTGCGACGGAAATTGAAGGTCACCCGGACAATGTCGCTCCGGCGATTTTGGGCGGGTTCACCGTCAGCACTCTTGACGGCGGCAAAGTTCATTCGTTCAGCTTTATGCCGAAAATAAAATTGAAATTGATCGTCGCGGTGCCGGACTTTCAACTTGCAACTTCAAAGGCTCGTGCAGTCTTGCCGGAAAAAGTTTCACGCAAAGACGCAATTTTCAACATAAGCCGGGCGGCGATGTTGGTTGCGGCACTTTTGGAAGGCAGGGAAAATTTTTTGCGTACGGCATTTGAGGACGCAATCCATCAGCCCTACCGGGCAAAACTCATTCCCGGCATGGAGGAAGTTTTCGCGGCGGCAAAAAAAGCCGGAGCGTCGGGCGTGGCGATAAGCGGAGCCGGTTCCTGCCTGATTGCCTTTGCATTGGAAAAATTGCATGCGGAAAAAGATATTGCGGAAGAGATGGTCGCGGCGTTCCGAAAAAATGAAGTTGATTCAAAGGCTTTAATTTTGGACGTTTCGGAAACCGGTGCGAGAGTCCGATAAATTTTCAAAAGAAGGGACGGTTAAGGAAATTGAACGGGAAGAAATTTTTGGCGATTGCCGCAGGGTTGACGGTTGCGACGCTTATCAATCAAAATTCGGTTTTCGCTTATCCCACCGAACAGGCACAACGCATACAGCGGAGCGAAACAGATCCGGATTTGGGAAAATTTCAGGAAAGAAAAGAAGCGTCCTTTATACTTCGCGGAGTTCAAATTGTTTCGGAAATGGATTTTTCGGATCGCGAAAAGGCGGAGAAGGAGATTGTCGAAAAGTATATCGGTAAGGAAATGACGCTTGTCGGCTTAAACAATTTGACCGGCGAAATTACAAAACTTTACAGGACACGCGGTCATATTGCGGCGGTCGCTTACATTCCCGCACAGAAAAACGAAAACGGGGTCGTTGTCATAAATGTAATGCAGGGATTTTTTGACGCGGTCAATGTGAATTACAAGACGAAAATCAGCGAATCTAAAGTCAGTCGCATTATTTCAAGAATTAAAACCGGCGATCCGGTCAATCGTGCGACTTTGGAGGACGTTCTCTATAAAATAAACGATATTGACGGAATCAAGGCAACCGCCTTTCTCGCTCCCGGTAAAAAAGAAGGATCGACCGTCGTAAACATTACGATTGAATTGGACAAACGTTCCCGCCATATTCTTTACACCGACAATTACGGCAACCAATCTTCCGGACGTTACAGAATAGGTTCGCTCAACGATTTTTACAACCTCGACAAGAGCGGGACAAAAATAACCGTCGGAGGTCTCGCCTCCACTCAAAATTCTCTGGATCTCTATGCGGACGTGGGAATGTTGAACACTTACAAAGGCAAGGTAAATAAATGGGGCTTTCATTTCGGGCGTTCCAATTATAAACTCGGAAACGAATACCGCGATCTTGACGCAAAAGGCTTGATGTTCAGTTGGTCGCTTTACGGGACGACGACGGTCAGAAAAACTTTGTCCTCAAGTTTCAGTTGGACTTACGGCTTAAATTACAACAATATGGAGGACGATATTGACGCTTTCGGACTTTCCGGCAAAAAACATTCTTATACCGCCAACGTCGGAATTATCGGAAATGAACGCCGGAAAAACAATCATTTCGGCTACAGCGGCAGAATTACCGCCGGTCACCTTTTCAACGATTCATGGTATACAAATTATGTAAATATGGCGGGACAAACGGAAGGAGCCTTTTACAAATTTAATGCCGACATTGATTACGATTATATGTTGAGTTCGCGGCTCAGTTATCAAATTCATGCGTCTTGGCAGGCGGCAAGCAAAAATTTGGACAGCTCCGAAAGAATGACCTTCACCGGAATAAACGGTATCAAAGCTTACCCGACAAGCGATCTTTCCGCAGACATGGGACTTTTGGCTCGCGGTATGTTAATTTATAAAACCGGTATCCCGAATTTGTCGATGAATCTTTTTATAGAGCATGCGGAAGGCAAGCCGCGAAAATCTTTGGACAATTACGTTTATTTGCACGGCTACGGGATCGGCATGGCTTACGCAAAACCGGACGATTATTTTATAAAAATGGATTATGCCCGAAGAATAGGATTTGACGACGCACTTTCCGAAAGAGCGAAGGCACGGGGAAGATTTTGGTTTATCGCGGGCAAGATTTTCTGATTGACGGTTTTACCGAAAGCCGGTGAAAAACGTTCTCCGGCTTATTTTTTTTGCAACGGCTTGACTGTTCCGGTATAATACGCGAAGTTATAAAAAAATTTTCGGAGGAAAAATTTTGTGGAAGTCATCAACAAATTGAGCGATATAACAAAAAAATATTTAAAGCCGGTTATTGCACTCGGAATGTTTGACGGAGTTCACACGGGACACGCCGCAATAATTCGCCGTGCAGTAGAAATTGCGAAGGAGATCGGCGGGACTTCCGGAGTTTTTACTTTTTCCAATCACCCGCTGACCGTTTTAAATCCGGAAAATGCACCGCTCATGGTCGGCAGTCGAAATTTGCGGCGGGAAATTTTTGAAGAACTCGGCATTAAATTTTTAATCGAAATAAATTTTACCAAAAACTTCAGCCAAAAATCGCCGGAAGATTTTTTGAAACTTCTCCGGGAAAAAATCGCTCCGGCTTACGTCGTCACCGGACCTAACTACACTTTCGGACGTTTCGGCAAGGGCAACGGGCGAATGTTACTTCGCGAATGTGAAAATTACGGTTTTAAAGCGGAAGTTTTGCAGGCCGTGACGATCGACAAAAAAATCGTCAGCAGTACAAAAATCCGGGCGTTGATTGCGGCGGGGGATTTGGAGGCGGCAAATGAATTTCTCGGACGCGAATTTACTTATAATTCTCAAGTCGTTCACGGCGACAGACGCGGCAGGATTTTGGGATTTCCGACGGCGAATTTGGAAATAAAAAGTTATCGGGCGATGTTGCCGAACGGAGTTTATGCCGTTCGCGTAAAAATCGGCAACAAAATTTTTGACGGAACAGCCAATATCGGCGATAACCCGACTTTCAAAGCGGAAAAGCGACGGATTGAAGTTTTCATCGACAATTTTTCCGACGATATTTACGGGGAAGAAATTGCGGTCAGTTTTTTCCGCAAAATTCGCGACGAGAAAAAATTTGCGTCAATCGAGGATTTGAAAGAACAACTGCGGCGGGATTTGAATGAGTCGCGGGAATTTTTGAAAAATGCAAGTGCCGGAAATTGACAAGAGGTGTGATTTAGATGAAATTTTGGAAAAAAGTTGCGTTGACGACTTTAATGTGTACAACAATGTTGGGCGGCGGTACCGGTTCTGCCGAGCCGATAACTTTACGCGGAATTGTCGAAGGATTTTACGGAACACCGTGGACTTCCGAAAATCGGCTTGACATAATGCAATTTTGCCGCAAACACAATTTAAACGCTTACATTTACGCTCCGAAAGACGATCCTTACCACCGGGAAAAATGGCGGGAACCTTATCCTGCAGATAAAATTCAAAGTTTGAAAAATTTGGTTGACGCGGCGAGAAAGAATAATGTCAGATTTATTTTCGCCGTTTCGCCGGGACTTGATTTGAATTACAGGGGCGGCAAGGGTAAAGAAGATTTTGATTTTATGATGCAGAAAATGGAATCAATGTATAAAATCGGCGTTCGCGATTTTGCCGTCTTTTTCGACGACATAAAAGCCGAGGACGGGAAAAATCAGGCGGAATTTTTGAACAGACTGCAGGACTCCTTGAGCAAAAGACATTCCGACGTTGCCCACCTCATCACCGTGCCGAAAGAATATTTTTATGAGGATATGGTAAAGGGCGGCAAGGGAAAAATGAAACCTTACACCGAAGATTTTTCGCAAACGCTTGACAAAAGAATCCTTGTACTCTACACCGGCAACAAAGTCGTCGGTCCGGAACTTTCAAACGAAGATTTTTCTGCGGCAAGCAAATTGTACGGGCGGGATTTGGGACTTTGGCAAAATTATCCGGTAAACGATTACCTTCCCGCGAAACTTGCACTCGGTGCTATCGAAAACCTTCCGACCAAAACTTTGCCGGCAATTTTCTTCAATCCCATGAATCAGTCGGAACTTTCAAAAATTGCTTTGGCGACCGGTGCGGATTATGCAAACGCTCCGGAACTTTATGACCCGGAAAAATCTTGGAACGCCGCACTTGAAAATCAATTCGGAGAACTTGCTCCCGCCATGAAAATTTTTGCGACTCACTCCCGCCACATGAAAAATTCTTGGGCGGATTGCGGTCACGCGGACGCTCCGGAATTTGCAACGGCGGCTTATTTGGTTCTTTCAAATTACAAAAAGGGCAGGCAAGCGGATTTTTCTTCAATCGACAAAATTATTGAGGATATGGAGAAATCTGCGGACACTTTGCTGAGAAATTTAAATCCGAAAGTTTTGACGGAATGTCAATATCAACTTGAACAGTTCCGCAGAATAGCACAAGCGGACAAACTTGCCGTTCAATCATTGAAGGACGGAAAATTAAATCCGCGTTTGAAAATTGTACGCGAAGAAATTTCCCTGCACACTTCGGAGGCAATACTCTCCGAAGATGTCGCGTTAAAATTTGTTGACGACGTTAT
>CAJOOE010000101.1 GCA_905236145.1 uncultured Selenomonadaceae bacterium | reverse complement strand
TTTCGGCTACGGTATGAGGAAAGTTTACAAAAGTTTTTTCAAGAGCGAACCTGTCTGTTGTGACGGAGGCCCGAATTGTACCTGTTGCAAAGGTTGCGGTCATTCCGAATGAGAAATTTTTTTGAAACTTAAAAATTGAAGGAGTTCCCGGAAATTTTTCGGAAACTCCTTTTATAATTTGGTGAAGTCAGGCAATCCGCCTGAAAATTTGCGTTATCGTCCGGCGTAAATTATTTTTTGTAACTTCCGGTTTCACAGTCTCTGCCGTACTCATTAACTGTTGTCAACCTTTATTTTTTTCTTGCGAACCGAAACTTGTTTTTTTGCAAAATTTGTTTTAAACTGTTTCGCAAAGAGAGAGAGAAAAATACTTTTCCGGGCAGGGGTTTAAAATGACTGAATTGGAATTTGCAAAAAAAATCGACGCACTCGGCGGAGATGCTTACCTTGTAGGCGGAGCGGTTCGCGACAAATTTCGCGGAATACTCCCGCACGACAAAGATTATTGCGTCACCGGAGTGACCGAAAAAGATTTTTCCGAAACATTTCCCCAAGCCGCAAAATTCGGAAAAGCCTTTCCGGTTTTTTCCGTGGTTATCGACGAAAAATCTTGCGAAGTCGCCCTTGCCCGCCGCGAAAGAAAAATTTCTTCCGGTTACAGGGGATTTAAAATTGATTCCGTCCCGGACGTTACCATAGAAGAAGATTTATACCGGCGGGATACGACAATCAACGCGATGGCTTTGGAAATTTTGACCGGCGAAATTACAGATCCTTTCGGCGGGCGAAATGATATTGCCGAAAAAAAAATTCGTGCGGTTTCAAAACATTTCACGGAAGATCCGGTCAGAGCACTCCGGGCGGCTCGTCAATCCGCTCAATTCGGTTTTGAAATTACGCCGGACACTTTGAAAAAAATGAAGTCCTGCGACCGGGAATTGAGCAGAGAACCCGGAGAGAGAATTTTTGCGGAATTGAAATCGGCAATGCAGACCGACAAGCCTTCAATTTTCTTCAGAAACTTGCAACGAGCCGAAATTTTGCAAACGACTTTCCCGGAAATTTTTAATTTAATCGGAAAGATTCAGCCGCCGGAATTTCACCCGGAAGGCGATGCTTACGAACATTCCCTGCAAATTTTGGACGAAGTCGCCCGGATAAACAAAAATCCGATTGTAAGATTCGCGGCACTTGTCCACGACATCGGCAAAGGCGAAACACCGAAAGAAATGTTGCCCCACCACTACGAACATGACAGACGCGGAGCGGAGATTTTTTCACGCACGGTTCAAAGAATAAATTTGCCGAAAGATTGGAGAAAATTTACCTCATTCGTCATAAAAGAACACATGAGAGCTCCGCGAATGACCAAGCCCGGAAAAATCGTGAATTTTTTACTCAAACTGAACAAAATGCAAATCAATTTGAAAGATTTTTGTGATATAATACGTGCAGACAATAAAGGATTACCGGCTTATTTGGAGAAATCGGAATATATAATCAAAGAACTTTTGAAAATTACCGGAGATTCTGTCCCGCCGGAATTTACCGGAGAGAACATCGGTCAAAAACTTCTCGACGAAAGAATAAAAAAATTCTTGGAATTGAACATAAAATAAAAATTGCCGATAACGGGTTGCAGGTTCAACCAAAAAAATTTTTTCGCCTGCCGCCCTTTAACAAGATAAGGAGGAGAGATTATCATGGTTGAGAGCATTATTATGCCTTACAAAGGCAAAAGACCGGAATTGGGCGAAGGAGTTTTTGTTGCTCCGGGAGCGTCTGTTGTCGGCGAGGTCAAAGTCGGGGCAAATTCAAGCATTTGGTTCGGCACGACCGTTCGCGGGGATTTGCAGCCGATTACAATCGGTGCGTTTACAAATATTCAGGACAATACCACCGTTCACGTCATGGGCGACGCACCGCTCACAATCGGCAGTTATGTGACAATCGGTCACAACGCTATCGTTCACTGCAGCAGAATCGGCGATAACTGTTTAATCGGAATGGGTTCGACGATTTTGGGCTATTCGGAGATCGGCAACAACTGCATTATCGGAGCGGGGACGGTCTTGACACAGTACAAAAAAATTCCCAACAACTCTCTGGTTTTCGGCAATCCGGCAAAAATAATGCGTTCTCTTCGCGACGATGAAATCGAGGCTCTCCGGGCATCGGCAATGCATTACGCCGAATGTGCAAAAGAATATTTGAAGGAACTTGCGGCAATGAATTGACATAACGAAAAATTATTTCGACTTGCGGAGAAAAAATTTTTCCCCGCGATTTTTTTTGCCCGATGAAAAATTTGAAAGGAGAACGAAATGGAAATTGATTTTGCGATAATCGGCGGCTCCGGAACTCTTTCAAGCAATTTTCCGGAAAAAAATCTCTCCGACGGCGACGTAAAAATTTCGGAAGAAAATTTGACTTTCTCCACGCCTTACGGTCAAAGTCCCGCAATGAAAATTTTTGAAGTCGCGGGGAAAAAAGTTTTGACCTGCAAAATGCACGGCTGGAGGACGGGAGTTTCAAGAGCCGACGCATCACGGCAAATTTTTTGGATTTTCCGGGAATTCGGCGTAAAAAGAATTTTGTCGGAAGGCGGAGTCGGGACGATAAACAGACTTTTAAATCCCCGCGATCTTTTAATTCCGGACGATTATTTGGATTTGTCCTGCAGAAAAGATGTAATGCTTGACGGAAAATATTTACTGGTAATGCGTGACGCTCTCTGTCCGCAACTCAGAAAAAATTTGCTGGACGCGGCGAAAAAATTTTACGACGGACGAATTTTTGACAGGGGAATTTATGCGGTGACGGACGGGCGGCATTTTGAAAGTCCCGCCGAAATTTCAATGATGGCAGGTCATGCGGACATTGTCGGTCAGAGTCTTGCTCCGGAAGTCTACCTTGCCCGCGAAATCGGAGCCTGTTACGCAAATTTGTCTTTCGTCGTAAACTACGGCGAAGGCATAAAAATTTGGTCGCACGACACCATGAAGGAAATTTTTTTCGACGACGCTCCGCTCATCGGAAAAATTTTGCTTGAAGTCATAAGAAAAACCGATGCCGCAGAAAAAAAATGTCAATGTTTGAGTTTCAGAAAAGAAACTTTGCTGAAAGAAATTTACGACAAAGATTCATTGATGCCTTGAAAAAGGAAAGAAAAAAATATTTCCGGAGCATTTGTCGAAAAAAATTTTTATGTTATAATCCGAGTGTAACGGCAGGAGAATGGGTACTTTTTTCAAAGGTTGATGCTTTATGAAAATACTTGTTGATGCGGATGCTTGCCCGGTCGTCAAACAAATTGAGGGCGTCGCAAAAAAAATGGATATACCCGTCGTTTTGTTCTGCGACACCAATCACGTTTTAAATTCCGAATACAGCAAGGTTGAAGTTATCGGTGCCGGAGCCGATGCCGTAGATATTGCACTGATAAACTCCTGCGATGCCGGCGATATTGTCATAACGCAAGATTACGGACTGGCGGCGATGGTTTTGGGAAAAAAGGCGTATGCGATTCATCAAAGCGGCAGACTTTACACGAACGAGAATATAGATCGTCTTTTGATGGAAAGGCATATTGCCCGAAAAGCAAGACGGGCGGCAAGAAGAAATCATTACAAAACGCCGAAAACTTCAAGGACCGAGTGTGCCACGAATTTTTCCTCCGCTCTCAAAACAATTATTCAAAGATGTTTGAATACAGAGTCCGAAAAAATTTCTTCCGG
>CAJOOE010000100.1 GCA_905236145.1 uncultured Selenomonadaceae bacterium | reverse complement strand
CGGTACAAAACTTTTTTTACATAGTCCCGCGTTTCCGCATAAGGTATCCCTTCAATGTCCGTCGAATCTTTTTGCAAATAGTTTTTCTCTATCCAATGTCTGACATTTCCCCGCCCGGCATTGTAAGCCGCCAAAGCAAGCACATCATTCCCCTCAAATTCCGCTTGCAACTCCGAAAGATACCAAATGCCGTATCGAATATTGGTATCGGGAGCGTAAAAATTCATACCTTCGTCGGTTTCCTGCAAATAATCGCCGAGTCTGTAAGCTATCCAGGCCGCAGTTTCCGGCATCAGCTGCATAAGTCCGACCGCTCCGCTTTGAGATTTTGCCGTTTCGGAAAAATTGCTTTCTGTCTTCATTACGGCTATCGAAAGGAATTTATCGACGTTGTATCTCCCGGAATAATCTTCGACCGCCTTGCGATAAGGGAAGGGGTAAAGAATCTGCCGTTTAATCGGCGGAAAACTTAAAACCAGGTAAGCCGTAAAAATTATTGCGATTATTTTCAAGAAAAAAATTTTCATTGTGCCTCACTCCGGGAGAAATCTGAATTTTGTATGATGAGTATAACAACTTTTTCAGACGTTTGCAACAAAATATCAAAAAAGTTTTCTCCGGGACGTGCAGTCGAGTTTACCGGAAAATTTGCCCGGAAATAATCAAAAAAGGTATTGACTTTTTGTCTAATTGGTGTTAATCTTTGCCGGCAATGAAGAAAGAGGTGAATGAATTGACGGAAGAAAATAAAATTACCGTCGAAAACATCGACGGCGATACTGCGGAAATAAATGCGGATTTGGAAACGGGTGAGGCGGTCGGCGAAGAAGAAATTCCCGAAGAAGAAAATTTGACTGCGGAGATCGAAAGACTTGAAAACGAATTGAAGGATATGAGGGAACAGGTCTTGAGAGCCCGTGCAGATTTCGACAACTTCCGCAAACGTACGGCAAGAGAAAAAACCGAACTTGCCGCAACCGTCGAACAGGCATTTTTGAAAGATTTGTTGCCGCTGTTGGACAATTTGAACAGAGCGTCCGATGCGGCAGATTCGGAAAATGCCGATGCGGAAACTCTCCGCAAGGGAATTGAAATGATTAAGCAAGAGACGGTCGCAGTAATGGGAAAGCACGGATTGGAGCAAATCGAAACCGAAGGAAAGATTTTCGATCCGAATTTTCATCAGGCGGTCGGAACGGTTCAAGACGATTCAAAAGAGGACGGAGCAATCGCTGCGGAATTTCAATGCGGATATATCGCACGCGGCAGGGTTATTCGCCCGAGTATGGTGCAAGTGGTCAAAAACGAATAGAGTCGGAAGAAAAAAGTGAAAGGAATGATTTATCATGAGCAAAGTTATAGGTATAGACTTGGGAACAACAAACAGCGTCGTTACCGTTTTTGAAAACGGCGAGCCGACTGTCATAACCAATCCGGAAGGCAGCAGAATCACGCCTTCGGTCGTCGGTTTTACAAAGGACGGTCAACGCCTTGTCGGTCAGTTGGCAAAGCGTCAGGCGGTCAGCAACCCCGACAGAACGATTTCATCAATCAAGCGTCACATGGGCGAAAATTACAAAGTTTCCATTGACGGCAAAGATTACACGCCGCCGGAAATTTCCGCAATGGTCTTGCAGAAATTGAAAGCGGACGCAGAGGCTTATTTGGGCGAAACGGTGACTCAGGCGGTCATCACCGTCCCGGCTTACTTCAGCGACAGCCAGCGTCAAGCGACAAAGGACGCAGGCACGATTGCCGGTCTTGAAGTCCTCCGCATAATCAACGAACCTACTGCGGCGGCTCTTGCTTACGGTATCGACAAAGACCAAGATGAAACGGTTTTGGTATTCGACTTGGGCGGCGGTACTTTCGATGTTTCCATTTTGGAATTGACGGAAGGCAACTTTATGGTTCAGGCGACGAGCGGCGATACTCATTTGGGCGGCGACGACTTCGACAAAAAAGTTATGGACTGGATGGTTGACGAGTTCAAAAAATCGAACGGTATCGACCTCTCCGCAGACAAGATGGCGGCACAGCGTTTGATTGAGGCGGCGGAAAAAGCAAAAATCGAACTCAGTTCAATGACTTCGACAAACATAAATCTTCCGTTCATCACCGCCGACGCAAGCGGCCCGAAACATTTGGAATTG
>CAJOOE010000099.1 GCA_905236145.1 uncultured Selenomonadaceae bacterium | reverse complement strand
TGTCGGCGGCTTTTCTTTTCTTGCCATAATTTAACCTCCCGTGATTTATTTTATTCTATCACGAAAGGTCAATTTACAGACTTTTTTCATAGGCTCGGTAAATCGGCAAGAGAGTTGCTTATCGTAAGAAGGTTTTAGAATTCCGCAGATAAAATTTTTTCCGTTATCTCGTCAAGTTGTTCCTTCGTCGGGACGTGGGCAATCCGGATTTTCTCAAGACAAATGTCAAAACCGGCGGCTTTCAATTCGTCCTCAACCATTCCGATACTTTGACCGCCCCAGCCGTAAGAACCGAAAGCAAACGCCTTGTGATTGACCGGTTGCAAGCCTTTTATATAGCAGAGAAATTCGGCGATCGTCGGCATTATCCCGTTATGAATCGTGGGAGAACCGACAGCCAAATATTTGCTTTGAAAAATATCCGTCGCAATATCCGCAAGCGGCGTGGTTTTTACGTCGTAATACGCCGCCGGGATCCCGCGTTTCGCAAATGATTCGGCAATCGTCCGGGCGATAATCTCGGTGGAATGCCACATTGTATCGAAAACGACGACCGCTCTTTCCTTAACTTCACCGCTCGACCATTCTTTGTAAGCGTCCAAAATCGCCGGAATATTTTTTCGCCAAATTACGCCGTGACCCGTCGCAATCATTTCAATTTCAAGACCGCCCAAAGTTTTTAAAGCGTTTTGAGCCTGTTTTCCGAACGGCATTAAAATATTCGCATAATATTTTTTTGCCTCGTCCAAAATAATTTTCAAATCGTTTTCGTCGTCAAAACGCATTGAAGTCGCCAAGTGTTCACCGAAAGCATCGTTGGAGAAAAGGATTTTTTCTTCCGGGCAATAAGTGACCATTGAGTCAGGCCAATGCAACATGGGAGTCGGGACAAATTGCAAAGTCCTCTTTCCGATCGAAATCGAATCCCCCGCCTTGACCGGCTTGTAATTCAATTTCCCGTAACGCCCGGTTAAGCCTTTCAATCCGTTCGGCGAACTTGTAATAATTTCGGCGGCAGGTGCAATTTCAGCCGTCGCCGGCAAAGAGCTTGAATGATCCGGCTCGACGTGACTCGAAACGATTATTTCAATTTTCGCCGGATTTATTACGCTTGAAATTCTTGAAATCAATTCGTCTTTGAAAGTATCTTTCACCGTGTCGATCAAAGTGATTTTTTCGTCCAAAATCAAATAGGCGTTGTAAGTCGTGCCGCGATGAGTTTTATAGCCGTGAAAATTTCGGAGCGACCAATCGACCGCACCGACCCAATAAATATTTTCCGCAATTTTTACGGCCTTGCAATTATTCATTTCAAAAATCCTCCTTCAAAAAAATTTTCACTCTACATAAAATACTGTTCGTAAATTACGAAGGCAAACAAAACGACCGCAAAACCCATTGCGACGTAACCTATCCTTTCCGCCCAAATGTCCTGCAGTTCGCTGAGTTTCGCGTGGCGGCGAATGTAAGTCGTGAAGAGCGAAATAATCAATGTGACGTAAAGAGCACGGTTGGTATTTGAAAAATGCATCCAGCCGATGCACATAACGATAATTGTAAACGAGAGTATCGACAGCAACAAATAATCTTTGCCGCTCTTCTCCGGTTTTTTGCTTACGGTTTTTACTTTCGGTTTTATTTTTTTCAAAATCTTTTTGTATTGCTTTGCCATTAAAGCCACCGACCTTTCAAAATTTTTTTTATTTTATCATAAAATCGACCTTGTGAAAAGCTTATAAACCGACAAATCAAAAACCGGGAAAACCGGCAAAAACCGGTTCCCCCGTTCCCTGTTTCCCTGTCCGGCTTATCGGACTATTTTCTTCGCTCCGACAAATCGAGTTTTCCAATAATTGTCGCTCAAATCGTCAATCACAACACCACGGCTTGACGAGGCGTGTAAAAATTTGTTCTTCCCCGTATAAATCCCGCAATGAGAAACGCCGGAAGTGTAAGTGGTAAAGAAAACCAAATCGCCGGGATCAAGTTTTGAAACGGTTTCTTTCTTTCCGAGTTTATATTGATCGTCGGCAAGACGGGGAATTATAAATCCGTGTTTTTGAAAAACATATTGCAAAAGTCCCGAGCAGTCAAATCCGGAAGGAGTAGTACCCCCGAAAACATACGGCGTTCCGGTGTATTTTTTTGCGGTCGCGATCACGGATTGAGCCTCTTTTGAACTGATGAAAGTTTTTCCGTATCCCACCAAATTACCGCCCTTTATGTAACCGGTGTCGGTTTTTCCGGTCGGCAATCTTCGCCCGGAAATATCCTTTGAATTTTTCAATTCTCGCCAAGTTGAATTTGTGACTATGCCGGTAACTTTCAATTTTTTGTCGTGCTGAAAAGATGCAACCGCCTTTTCCGTTTCCGGTCCGTAAACTCCGTCAAATTCTGTTATATTGTAACCGATCTTGTAAAGTTTCTTCTGCAAAGTCAAAACATCATGCCCGGTTGAATTTCTGGAAAGTTTCGGCGAAGCAAACGCCGCCGACGTCATAAATGCCAATAAAATCGTAATAATAAAAATTCTCGTCTTCATTCCGGCTGCTCCTCACTCTCTCAAATAAATTTAAATGAAAATTTTTGTCCCGGCTTTATGTACCCGGTCAAAAAGATTTCGTCCGGCAAAATTTTTGCGACGACATTTACCCTTTCGTCCGGCGGCAAAATATCGTCGATTATCTGAACTTCGCCGGCATACCTTCCGAATTTTGAATTGTCTATCGTAATATCTCCGAAATTTCTTTCAAGCGGCTTTTCGTCCGGCAAAATTTCTCCGCCCGTCGCTTTTAAAAATTTTCTGCCTTCAACCGCACGAATCACAGATTTTGAAATATCCGGGCGGCGGGTGAATTTGTTTTTCAAAATTTCGGTAACAATCACATCGTCAGTCAAAAGTTTTGCGGAAATTTTTACTTCGTCGCTTTCAATTTCGGCAAGAGCTTTTAATTCTTCGTCGGCAGGAAGCCCGTCGCCGATAATTATAAAATCCGTTCCCAACGCCGCCAAAAACCTTGCGGAAAGGTCAACCGAAAAATTTCTGCAGTCCTCCAAAGTCGGAAGTCCTTCACAAAGCGGAGGTCGTTTTCTCCCGCTCCCGCTTGCGACGAACGCTCCGACTTCCATTCCGTAACTCTTGAGAATTTCATTCCGATCCGCAAAAAAATATGTGTCGAGTCCGGTAATCGGATGCGGATAAAAATTGTGCAGTGCGGAGATGTTTTCAAAGTTTGCAAAAAGATTTTTCAGTTCTTCCAAAAAATTTTTCGTGACGGTCGAGGCGTTGATTAAAATTTTCCGCGAATTGCTCAAAGTCGCAATTTCCTCCGGAGTGAATCCGTCGTCAAGTCGGAGCGTCAATCCTTCAAAATCGAAGTTTTCGTAATTGTCCGGATTTACGTCCAAAATAATTTCAAAATCCTTCGTGACTGCGGTAACCAAAACATTTGTAAAGTCCTCAAAAAATTTTTCGGATTGAGTCGCCTCCGGAATCAGAGCGGAAGTGAACAGTCTTTTCAGTCCCAGATCTGCCGCCTTTTCAATCAACGCAATATTTTCTTCCGGACTTACGTTCAAACCGGTGTAACAAGAAATTCCGTTTGTCAAGGCATCACCCCCGCATTTTTAAAATAAAATCAATCGCCTTTTTTGCACTCCCGCCGGATTTCTTCAAAAAATTTACGGCTTGACTTTCGTCGCAACCGGTTGCCGTCATTACAATTCTTTTTGCCCTGTCCCGCAATTTTTCGTTTGTCGCGGTAACGTCAACCATCAAATTCCCGTAAACTTTTCCAATTTTTATCATCGCTCCGGTGGAGAGCATATTCAAAACCATTTTTGTCGCGGTTCCCGCTTTCATTCTGGTTGAGCCGGTTATTGATTCCGGTCCGGTCACGGGAGTTATCGCAATATCGCAAATTTTTGCAAGCTCGGAATTTTCGACGCAGGACACGCCGACGGTCGCGGCTCCGATTTCTTTTGCAAAATTTATTCCGCCGAAAACATAAGGCGTTCTGCCCGATGCCGCAATTCCGACTAAAATATCTCCGGCACAAAAATTTTTTTCCGCAAGGTTTTTTTTCGCAAGTTCCGGATCGTCCTCCGCACCTTCAACCGCATTTCTCAAGGCAATTTCCCCGCCGGCGATTATTCCCTGCACAAGTTCCAGATTTACTCCGAAAGTCGGGGGACATTCCGACGCGTCCAAAACTCCCAGTCTGCCGGAAGTTCCGGCCCCGATGTAAAAAAGTCGTCCGCCGCCGGAAAATTTTTCGGCGATTAAATCCACAGCCCGCGAAATTTCCGGCAAAACTTTTTCCACAGCCGCCGCAACTTTTTTGTCCTCTTCATTTATCAGCCGGAGCATTTCCGGCGTTGAACATTTGTCTATATTTTCCGTCGCCGGATTTCTCTGCTCCGTCGTCAACATTGCAAAATCCAAAATTCTCCGCCTCTCAAATCACGGTATCCATATCAAAGACGCAATTTCTTCATTTCCGTCCGCCGTCAGTCTTGCCTTAAATCTTGACATCGGTTCGATTAAGGGAGCACCGACAAGACGAAGTTTAAATCTTAAAAGTTCTTGAGACTTTCCGCCGTAAACCGGTATTCTGTCCAAAATGTAATGCACCGGCTCTTTGTGGGCGAGTCCGTAATTTGAAGTCAATCCTGCACGATAGCCGACCTCTTGACTCATGGCCTCCGCTCCGACGGTATATTTTCCGAGCGGGAAGGAAATAAATTTTGCCGGCTTTTTCAAATACCATTCTATTGCCTGTTTGGAGCCGTAAATCTGATCCCAAAGTTTTTCGGTGTAATAAATTTTTGTCAAATCCTTGCCACTCAAAGTCTTGCTCTCCACGTCCACAAGACCGCTTTCCTGCATTTCCTTCGCCTGCTCCCACGTCACATAATTCGGATAAAGATTTACATGATCCGTCACGACAAACATTGTCGCTTTCATATTGTACTTTTGAAGAATCGGGAAAACATTTTTGTAAACGTCTATATAACCTTCGTCGAAAGTCAAAACCGCCGGTTTTTCCGGCAAAGCCGAATCTTTTTCCCAGGCGTCGATGAGTTCGTCAAGCGTCATCACCGAATAACCGGAATCTTTCAGATATTTCATTTGTTCCTCAAAAGTTTCGACGGAAATTGCGGAAGAATCTTCTTTTTCACTGTTGTTTACTTGCCGATAAAGCAATATCGGCACTCCGTCCGCATGCTTTTGGTAAATCCGAAAAACAAAAGCAAATCCCGCAAGAATTACTATAAGCAGAAATATCAACAAGCGTTTCATGGCAATCTTCCTTCGCTCAAAAATCTTTCACCCAAATTTCATACACCTTTTCGCAAATATATATCAAAACTCCCGTGCTGTCAATGCAAATTTGAAAAAAAACTGAAGAGGTTACGGGCAAAAAAATTTCCGCAACAAAACCTTCAAAAAAGTTTCGTCGCGGAAACGGGCGACAAGATTTACAATCTTTTCAAAGTCAACAGATACGATTCCGCCAAAAGGCGTAAATTTACATTTGAACGCAGGCGGCGGTGAGTTTTTATTCCTTCGTCAAGCATGGCAAAAATTCTGCGTTCGGAAATTTTTATTTTTGAAATTCGTTCGATTAAATCCGGATTGTATAAATTTCCCTGTTCGCGAAGGTAAATGTCCCGCAAAATTTTTTGAATGTAAGTTACGAAATCGGAAAATTTATCCCGCGACCAATCCGCAACTTGTGTACCTTTCAAAAAAATATCTTCGTTTGTAATTTCTTCGACGCAGAGTCTTTCGACGAAATTTAAAGCCGATTCCCTGAGTTCGTACCCGCCGGACTCCGCCAAACTCAACGCCCTGCCCAAACTCCCGCCGGATATTACGGAAAGTTTTTCGGCATCTTCCGGCGAAAAATCTTTTTGAATCAACGCCTCTTTAATTTGTCCGGCAGTCAGCTTGTCGAAATTCACATTTACGCACCGGGAGCGAATTGTCATCAAAAGTCCGGCTCTGTTCGCCGTCGTCAAAATGAAAATCGTTTCGCCGGTCGGCTCTTCCAAAGTTTTCAAAAGACTGTTGGCAGCCGCATTTATCATGAGTTCCGCACCGTCGATTATTACAACACGCCTGTCCGAAATCAGCGGTTTCAGGGAAGTTTGCGACTGCATCGCCCGAATTTGTCCGATTTTTATATTGCGGGAAGTTTTTGAAATATCCGGCTCGACTATACAAAAATCCGGGTGATTCCGGCT
>CAJOOE010000098.1 GCA_905236145.1 uncultured Selenomonadaceae bacterium | reverse complement strand
ATCCCCGCCAAAAGTGCCAAAAGAGCCGGACGGAGTTTTCTGTCGAAGGAAAGCGACAAGTCAAAATTTCTCCGGTGAATTTCGGAAATTATTTTTCGCGTCTGTCCGAGAGAATTTTGTTTTGCCTTGTAATCAAAAATTATAACGTCATCGACGACCGGATTGTCGATAACCGCATCTTTGACCACCGGCTTGACGAGCATTGTAATTTTTGTTTCCGGAAAATTTTTCTTGATTAAATCGAGTGCGGAGGTTGTCAAAACAACGTCGCCCAAATTTACAAGGGCGTTGACCAAAATATTTTTAAACATCCTTTCTTTCCTCCGTGACATGAACATTTTCCTTGTCGATATAATACAGCTTTACATACTTTGCCATAGTGTAAAAATAGTGAAATCCGGAAAGTATGAAACCGATTTTTCCGTCCAAAAATCCGCCGCGTAAAAAATACATTCTGAACGCCGCCCAAAACGGATGGCAGATCATATCGAAAACATTCGCACGTTTTCCGGCATCGTACATTTTTTTTGCGGCAAGTGTCGTGTAAAAATTCAGTTTGTTGAAATAGTGTTGCCAATCGCGGTAAGGGTAATGCACCAAATAAGCACTTTCCGGAAAATCTTTTTCTTCGCACTCATGATGAATTTTCGGGTGGACAAAGCCGGTGACGTAAGTCCCTTTTTTCGGCAAAAGTCTTGTGACGTAATCCGGAAACCAACCGCCGTGTTTGAGAGGTTGACCCCAAAAATAACTCAGGCGGGCACATCTCCGGGCAATTCCTTTATTATCTTCGGCGAGAGATTTTTTTATGAGTTCGGAAAGTTCCGGCGTTGCACGTTCGTCGGCATCAATAAAAAAAATCCAATCGCATTTTGCCTGTTCGACCGCAAAAGTCTGCTGGGCTCCCCAGTCGCCGTTCAGGGCGTGTCGAATGACTCTTGCACCGAGTTTTTCGGAAATTTCCGCTGTCGTGTCTGTACTCATATCGTCAATTACGACGACTTCCGATGCAAAACTCTTTACGCTTTCGATACAAGCTCCTATAAATTTTTCTTCATTTTTCGCCAATATCAGAACAGATACTCCGGTCATAAATTTCACCCTTATCCGTTTTAACTCTTACTTTCTCTTTCTCATGGCTTTAAGCAAAGTTTCTTCCGCCCGCTCCATGTGACGCTCCGCAGCCTCTCTTGCTCCGCTGACATCGCCGTCGGCTATCGCCTCAACCATGTCGCGGTGTTCGTCCAAAGTTTCCTGAAGTCGTCCGGGATAAGACATTGACAGCGTCCTGAATCGTGCAAGCTGTTCTTTCAAATTTTCTATTATTCCCACAAGTCTTTCATTCCGGCTGACGCGGTACAAAAGTCCGTGAAATGCAACGTCCGTTTCGACTATCTTTTCAATATCTCCCTGTTCCATATACCCTTCTATTTCCGTCAAAAAACTTTGCAATGTTTCCAATTCTTCCGGCTCGATTCTCCTTGCCGCCAGACCCGTTGACAATGATTCCAACGCCGAACGAATTTCAAAAATTTCTTTTACGTCGCGGACGGAAACATCGGAAACGTAAGTACCGCGTCGCGGCATCATTATGACGTAACCTTCCTGCTCAAGTTTTCGGATCGCCTCGCGTACCGGCGTTCGACTTATTCCGAGTTCTTCGGCAAGTTGGACTTCCATAAGCCTTTCGCCCGGCTCCAAAATTCCCTTGCGTATCGCGTCACGCAGAGTTTCGCAGACCGCCTCTCTCAAAGGTCTGTAGCTGTCCAATTTAATCGGCTGAAGTTTGTTGCTCATAAAGACCATTCCTTCACAAAAAAATTTTTTAATCCTTGAATCGAAAAATTTTTTCTTTAAAGAAATTCAAATTTCCTGCAAAAAAATGTTTGTATACTCTATACATTTTCCGGGAAAGTGTAAAATTTTTTTCGGTATTTGTCAACCTGCAAGTTCGATTGTCAAATTGTAAAATTCGTTGTATAATTCGCCGCGAGGAATTTTTTATTTTACTTTTTTTAGGGATGGAAGGATTGTTTTCATGAGAAATGCACTTATAAAAATTCTTTTGCCGGCGATTGTTGCGGGTTTTCCCGGTCAAATCGCGTTTGCCGCTCCCGCAGACGGTGCAAACGATCCCGGAACGCAACTTGAAAGAAGTCGCGAAGAAATGGAACGCTTGAGAATTGCCGAGCAGATAGAAGAGGACGAAAAAACAAGAAATGCAAAGGTTGAACAGTCCGACGAAAAAAATCCGGACGAAGAAACCGCAGCGGTCACTTTTGAACTCAAGAAAATAAATTTCGACGAATCCGGAATTTTGTCGCCGGAAGAACTTGAAAAAATTTCCTCCGAATATATCGGCAGGGAAATTTCTTTGAACGATCTTTATAAAATTACGGAAGAAGTCAACAAACTTTACGCCGAAAAAGGTTTTATGACTTGCCGGGCATTTTTGCCGCCGCAAACAATTCACGAGGGCGAAGTTCAAATTCGCCTTGTCGAAGGCAAGACCGGGAATGTCACGGTAACCGGCAACAAACACACGCGGGAAAGTTTTATTTTGCGAAGTTTTGACCTTGAACCCGGACAGATTGCGAATACCGGAAAATTGAACGGGCAACTTCAAAGATTCAACGGAACGCAGGACGTTCAACTTCGCCTGACAATGAAGGCGGGCAAAAATTTCGGAGAAACGGATTACGAAATCACGGCTTACGAGCCGAAAAATCAATCGTTGACTTTGTATATCGACAACGGCGGCTATGACACAAGCGGCAAGTGGCGAGAAGGGATTTTTTACAATTTCCGCAGCCTGACCGGGCATCGCGATTCTCTCCGGGCAAATTATATTCGCAGTACCGGCACAAAGGCTTGGGGAGCCGGCTACACTTTTTCACTCGGTCATCACGGCACGAAACTTGACATTGACTATAATTCAAACAGCACGGAAATAAAAAGCGGCGAACTTGCCGCTCTCGGTGTGGAAGGTAAAGCAAGGTCAATCGGTGCAACTTTGCGTATTCCCTTCCGGGTCGATCAAAAAAGACGTTACGAAACCGGCTTGCAGATCGTCAGCCAAAAATCTCAAACAGATTTGGGAATGAAACAAGGGCAGAGAGTTCGCTGGGTTGACGATAAAATTACAAGGTTCGTTCCCTATGTCACCTTCATCACTTACGGAAAAAATCGCGTGTTTTATCACCGTCATCAATTTGTCTTTTCAAAACGCGAAGATATTGACGGAAACTCTCAAAATGCACCGATTTACAGATTGAATACGCTGTGGCAAAAAAGATACGGCGGCGGGCAGATTTTTCATCGGCGGCGTAAATTCCGTTCGCGGATATGAAGAAAGTTTTCTCGGCGGCGAAAAAGGTTTCAATGCAAGTTTTGAATATCAGATTCCGGTAACAAAAAACAAGCGGCTGAGAATTTTTCCGTTCTTTGATTACGGGCAAGTTTCCGGGAGCAGCGTTGCGGACGAAAAAACTTTGATGAGTGCCGGCATCGGTCTTATTTTAAATGCAAAATATTTTAACGCCGGAATTGCTTGGGGCGTTCCGTTCAAAAAAAGTTTCGGCGGCAAAGATGTCGATTCGTCAAGAGTCCATTTGAACATTTCCGGAAATTTTTAAAAATTTATTCGCACTTGAGCGAAAAAAAATGCCGTATTCGTGAAAATCGAATACGGTTAAATTTTTTGAGGAAAGTCCGAAAATTTATTACTTAACGAGAATTATTTCTTCAATTCTCGCATTCTCGGCTTCTTTTTCGGATAAATATCCGGCTTGTTGCATGCTGTCGATAACAATCAGCTGTCTTTTTTTGGCAAGCATAAAATCGACATAAGGCGAATAGAGCGACGGAGCGTTGGGAAGTCCGGCAAGCATGGCGGATTCCCCGACCGTCAAATCTTTCGGATCTTTTCCGAAATATCCGTGAGATGCTTCATAAATTCCATAGAAATTTGAGCCGAAATAGATTGTATTCAGATAAATTTCCAAAATTTTTTCTTTGGAAAAGTTTCTTTCGAGATTGACCGACAACAGCAATTCTTCAGCCTTCCTCATGAAAGACGGCTCGTCACTCAAAAAGAGATTTTTTATAAGCTGTTGGGTTATTGTCGAGGCTCCCTCTTCAACTTGACCGGCCTTCGCATTTACGACCGCCGCCCTTGCAATTCCTCCGACATCAAAGCCGGCGTGTTTGTAAAAGCGGGAATCTTCGACGGAAACGATCGCCTGTCTGAAAGACGGTGCCATATCTTCAAGCGGCGTATAATTTCGAGTTCCTTTTATTTTTGCGTCCACTTCATTTTTTATGTTTACAAGAAGTCCGAGTTTATCGAAAACGCCGTCAACTTTTTTCGATTCGTTGCCGAAAGTCTTTCCTTCGTCATTTTTCTCCGGCAAATTCTCCGAAACCGGGTAGCCGTTTACCGTAAAATTTTTCTCCGATTTTTCTTCCGGTTCAATGAAAAAATCTTTCACATCGTCCAGATAAGAGAGCATGTATGCTGCGGGATAAGGCGTTCTCATCGCAATTGTCACGAGTCCGGAGCAACAAAATATTATAATCATCAAAACAAAAACTCTGAACAAACTT
>CAJOOE010000097.1 GCA_905236145.1 uncultured Selenomonadaceae bacterium | reverse complement strand
GTGTTGGGGACGTAGCTCAGCCGGGAGAGCATCAGGTTCGCAATCTGGGGGTCGAGGGTTCAATCCCCTTCGTCTCCACCAACTTTGAAACAGTACCGCGTGGCGGTGTCATAAACGAAAAAAGTTTTCTTCGAGATTTTTGAGGAAAACTTTTTTGTTGCGTTTGACGATAATTCGCAAAAAAAATGCCGAGTTTCGCAAAACAAAACTCCGGCAAATTTTTTTATCCGTGTCGAACGAAAATATTTTCCTACTCCAAATATTCACGCAAAACAAATCCCAAATTTCCTTTGTACCAAACATAATCAAATCCGTTCAAAGAATGTTTCACGAAACGGACGTATTCGCCCAAAGGTACCCGGGTAATGACTGAGGCGGTAAGATAAGGAGCATTTCTCAAACTTATCCACTCTTCACAATTTGCAACTTTGTACAGAGTCGCATGCGGACTCAAATAATAATAAAGAGCGTAACCGGTAAAGCCGCGATAAGTGACGTGAGCAAATTCAGCCGTGCCGTCGGAATCGTCCAAAACTTGAACAACGTCACCCAAAGGTATTCGCGTCAAGGCCGCAGCTCCCGTGTCGGGAAAGGCTCTCAAACTTATCCACTCGTCACAATTCACGACGTAAAGCCCGCCGTCTGTATTTGTAACTTCGGTTGCCGCATCGACTTTAAAAGAAAACGCAAAAGCAAAAATCAAAATTGCCGCCGTCAAAAATTTTTTCATTCCAAATACCCCGCAAGAATTTTATTTGTTGTCGTCCAAAAGTGCCAAAAGTTCATCGTAATCTTTTTTGAGTTGCAGGTAGTCTTCGGCTATTTTCAGAGCGGACATAACGGCAATATGACTTCCGGCAAGAGTTCTTGTGGTTCTTGCAACGGATTTCATGGTTGAATCGACAATTTGAACAAGTTGAGCCAATCCTTCCGGATCGTCCGTCCTCAAATGATAAATCTCCCCGTAAATTTCAACATCGACACGCTGCGAACCGCCGCCGGATTTTTTTTCTTCCTTCAACTCAATTCACCTCAACTTCTGAGTTTCGCCGCAAAGTCCTTTTCGACTGCGGCAAGAATATTTTTGAAAGCCTTATCGACCTCTTCATCTTTCAAAGTGCGTTCGAGAGAAATAAATTCCAGAGCGAACGCCAAACTCTTTTTGTCCTCCGGTACGCCTTTGCCGGTGTAAACGTCGAAAAGCGTAACGCCTTTGAAAAATTCTCCGCCGGACTTCGCTATAACTTTTTCCACATCGCCGGCGGCAACGTCGCGATTTACCAAAATTGCAAGATCGCGATTTATTCCCGGATATTTCGGCAAAGATTCGATTGAAGATTTTTTCGACGCATATCTCATCAAAGTCGCTGCGTCCGCCTCGAATACAAAAATCTTTTTCGCAATTCCCAAATTTTCCGCAACGCCGGGATGTATTTCCCCGAAAGTCGCCAAAATGTCACGCCCTTTTTTGAATACAGCGGTTTTTCCGGGATGAAGTGCGAAATGTTCCCCGACTTCGCAAGTGTACCGGTCAATCGAAAGCCCCGCAAAAAGTTCTTCGACAATGCCTTTGATGTCGTAAAAATCGACTTCAGCCGCAGATTGACTCCAACCTTTCGGCTCGCGATTTCCCATAATCAATCCGGCAATTTTTTGAATTTCCGTCGGCTGTTCGGTGACGGGAAGTTGTTTCGGGAAGAATACCGGAGCGATTTCAAACAACCTCAAATTTTCATTTTTGCGGCTGTAATTTCTCGCGGCATTTTCCAAAATCGAACTCAAAAGAGTTGTCCTCAAGAGCGGATATTCGTCGGTCAAAGGGTTCATAATCGGCACTGCCCGGCGAAGGGAACTGTCAGCCGGAACCTGCAATTTGTCAAACATTTGTTCGTTTGTGAAACTGAAGGAAAGTTCTTCGTTCATTCCCAAACTTGAAAGAATCGCCCGGACTTTGTCGGAGAAATTTTGGAAATTTGACTGCCGACCTTGAGAGCGTCCCGCCGGCAAAGTCGAAGGAATTTTGTCAAAGCCGTAAATCCTCGCGACTTCCTCCGATAAATCTTCCGGCAAAGAAACATCGTTTCGCCACTCCGGCACCGTCGCCTCGTAAAGTGCATAACTTTCCGACGCTCCTCTGTCGAAAAGCTGTCCCACAGTCGTACCCAAATTTTTTACAAAGTCCTCAACTTTATCGTCCGTCGCCAATTCCTTTGCCGCCCGGCTCAAATGTTTTGCGGCGAAGGAAATTTTATCGACAACCGCATCAATCGGCTCGTTTGTATCGGCAACTTCTTTTGTTTCAAAACCCAGAGATTTCAAGATATTCAAAATTTCACTCTCCGGAATGTTTGTCCCCAAGCGATCGTTAATTTGCTTTGAAGTGAATTGAACTTTAATTTCTTTGCGGGGAACGGGATAAACGTCAATCGCACCTTTGCAAACTTTGCAAGCCCCCATGTCCTGCAGGATTTGGGCGGCACGGTCAAGAGCGGTTATCGTCGCGGAAACATTTACACCGCGTTCAAATCTGCCGGATGCCTCGGAATGTAAACCGACTGCACGGCTTGTGCGGCGAATCGATGCCGGATTGAACGCCGCCGCCTCAAGAGCGACAGTCTTTGTATTTTCGGTAATTTCGGTTTCAAAGCCGCCCATTACGCCGGCAAGCCCCGCCGCTTTTTCGGAATCGGCAATCACAAGCTCCCCGCCTTTGGCAAGTCTGTCCGAATCGTCCAAAGTGTGAAGTCTTTCGCCCTTCTCCGCCCGGCGGGCATTTAAAATATGACCTTTTACTTCGTCGTAATCGTAGGCGTGCATGGGTTGACCGAGTTCGACCATTACAAAATTTGTCACGTCAACCACATTGTTTATCGCCCGTATTCCCGCACCTTCAAGGCGTTTTTGCATCCAAGCCGGAGAAGGTGCAAGTTTGACGTTCGTCAAAACTCTTCCGGAAAATCTGGAACACAGATCCGGAGCGTCGATTTTTATTTCAAGCATATCTGCGGCATTTTTGTCGTCGTCCTCATTTACTTTTATTTCCGGGAAGTGCGGAGTTTTGTTTAAAAGCACTCCCGCCTCTCTTGCAAGACCGAAAACGCTGAAACAGTCGCTGCTGTCCGCAGTGAGTTCAAATTCCAAAATATCGTCGTCCAAGCCCAAAACTTTCGCGACGGGTACTCCGATTTCCGTATCGTCCGGCAAAATGTAAATTCCGGTCGTCTGTTCTTCCGGCAAGCTGTCCAAGTCAAGTTTCAACTCGCCGGCGGAGCATAACATACCGTTCGATTGAACGCCGCGTAACTTTCCCTTTGAGATTTTCTGCCCGTTCGGCAAATGAGCGCCGACCAATGCGACCGGGACAATTTGCCCTTGTTTGACGTTCGGAGCACCGGTGACGATTTGCAAAAGTTCCGGCTCGCCGACATTCATTTGACAGACGAGAAGATGATCGGAGTCCGGGTGAGCGGTCAACTCCTCAATTTTTCCGGTTACGACTTTTTCCAAGCCTTCGCCGGCATGAATCACATTTTCAACCGGTATTCCCGCCATCGTAAATTTTTCCGCCAATTCGTCTGCGGTAACGTCTATGTCCACATAATCTTTTAACCAATTTACAGAAACCTGCATAAAAAAATTTCCTCCCTTGAAGTAAATCCTTACAATTCCGGTTTTCTTTTCTGCCAATGAAAAAAAATTCCTGCTTTACCGGCAATTTGAATTGAGCCGCCCGGCAATAAAATTTTTTGAGATATTTACTTTTAACGTAAATTCAATTAAAATTACCGGCAGAAATAAATTTTTGAAAGGGGTTTTGACATTGAAAAATCGAGTGGTCATAACCGGTTTGGGAGCAATTACTCCGATAGGTATCGGAAAAGAAAATTTTTTTGAAGGTTTGAAGGCGGGAAAGAACGGTATCGAAAAGATCAGCCGTTTCGACGCGACGGACTATGTTTGTCAAATTGCCGGAGAAGTCAAAGGTTTCAATCCGGAAGAATATATCGACAAAAAAGAATCAAAGCGTATGGATCGCTATACGCATTTTGCTTTGGCGGCTACGAAACTTGCCATTGAGGACGCGGGGATTGACTTGGAAAAAATCAATCGCGACCGTGCCGGAATTTTTGTGGGATCCGGGATCGGCGGCATGGAAACTCTTCACAGCCAATACGAAAAACTTTTTGCAAAAGGCCCGTCCAGAATAAGCCCGTTTTTCATTCCGATGATGATTGCAAATATGGCTGCGGGGCAGGTTGCAATAGCTTTCGGTTTGCACGGCCCTTCGGCTTGTATAGTCACGGCTTGTGCGTCCGGAACAAACAGCATAGGCGACGCTTTTAAAATTTTGCAATCCGGCGACGCAGACATAATGTTTGCCGGCGGCACGGAGGCGGCGGTATCTCCCGCAGGTGTCGCGGGATTCGGTGCGATGAAGGCTCTCTGCTCGGATCACAACGACGATCCTCATCACGCCTCAAGACCTTTCGACAAAAACCGCAGCGGTTTTATCATGGGTGAAGGTGCCGGAATTGTCGCGTTGGAAACTTTGGAACACGCTCAAGCTCGCGGTGCGCATATTTATGCGGAAGTTGTCGGCTACGGCAGAAACGACGACGCCTATCACATCACAACTCCGGCTCCCGGCGGTGAGTATCAGGCGAAGTGTATGCTGCTTGCCCTGAAAGATGCCGGACTCAATCCGGAAGATGTCGATTACATCAACGCACACGGAACTTCCACGCACTTTAACGACGAAGGCGAAACAAAAGCGATTAAGACGGCTTTCGGCGATCACGCTTACAAACTTGCCGTGTCCTCAATAAAATCCATGACCGGTCACATGCTCGGCGCGGCGGGCGG
>CAJOOE010000096.1 GCA_905236145.1 uncultured Selenomonadaceae bacterium | reverse complement strand
TTTGACAAACCTTTTTGCGGTTGAAAAAGATTTTCCGGATTTTTTGCGTCAAGTTCTTCGTAAGAGGAAAAAGTTTTGTAAGGAGGATTTTCCGGCAGAACGTCCCGCGAAACTTT
The DNA here is from genome assembly GCA_905236145.1 of uncultured Selenomonadaceae bacterium. Classification (GTDB taxonomy): domain Bacteria; phylum Bacillota; class Negativicutes; order Selenomonadales; family Selenomonadaceae; genus Quinella. Next base: position 1,961 of record CAJOOE010000096.1, on the reverse strand, counting down.
CGTAAACCAAAAAGGAGTTATCCCTACCTTCGCCGGGCCGTAAACATCGCGTTCCAAACTGTCGCCGAAATAAACCGCTTCACCGGGTTCGACTTTCAATTTTTCCAACGCGAGATTGAACATTGCCGGAGAAGGTTTTTCAACTCCCGTTTCCTCACTTGTGACTATATAATCTATGAATTCCGAAAAACCCAATTTTTTCAACTTGCGAAATTGAATGTGTGCGGTCATATCCGTGCAGACGGCAGTTTTTATTCCGGACTCTTTCAAAGTTTTGACAAATTCGACCGCACCTTCAAAAGGTTTCATATCTTCAATGAAAGTATTCCAATAAATGTCGTACATATCAACCGCATAGATGAAGGGATTTTTTCCGAGAAGTTCCAATGCCGTCTGGCAAAACAAAATTCTGTTGTGCTGAGACGCACCTTCGGTAAGACGGGTCTTTACGATTTTTCTTGCCTCTCCGTAAACTTCCAAAAATTTTTCTTCGCCGACACCGAAATTTTTTTCGGCGAATTTGCATAAATTCTTCATTGCAACCTTGTCGCTTGCTCCGTAATCGTAAAGCGTGCCGTCAATGTCGAATATCGCGCCCTTTATCATATTCCTTTGCCTTCTTTCAATTTTGCAAGCCGATTTTTACGACGTGAGAAACTTTTATTCCCTTGCTTTCCAATTTCGATTTTATTTCGTCGATTTTCTCCTCCCCCGAATCGAGGCGAACGACGACCTCATGACGATTTTCCTCGTATTTGCAGGCGATTACGCTGTCAATGTTCATTCCTTCGTCGGCAAAGGTTTTCGTAATTTCCGCCATTACTCCGACTTTGTTTTCAACGTCCAAAGTCAAGCGGATTTTTCCGTCGGGAAGTCCCATAACGTCAACGAAAGTTTTCAAAATATCCGTCGCGGTGATTATTCCCACGACCGCTCCGACATCGGAAACGACCGGCAAGCCGCCGACTTTGTTTTGATACATTATCAAAGCCGCCTCTTCAATGGTTGCGTCCTCGTTGACGGTTATAACTTTTTCGTGCATTATGTCGCGAACGGTCAGTTGATCGAGCAGAGAGCGAATTTCGTATTTTGAAAGAGTGGTGGCGGGCGAAGGCGATACTCTCATAATATCGCGGTCGCTGAAATATCCGACAAGCCGCCCGTTATCGACTACTATCATTCTGTGAAATTTATTCTTCTTCATAATTCGATCCGCTTCGCCGATCGTCGCGTCGCTTGCAATCGTTATCGGGTGCTTGGTCATTCTTGCCGCAACAAACATTTTCCATTCCTCCTCAAAAAAATTTTTTTAAAGTTTACAAAATAAAAATTCCCCATTCTTTTCATTCAATTATATAAAAGTGAAAAGTTTTTGGCAAGAAATTGTTTGTGTCGGACTGCGGTTAAAAAAAGTTTTTTGGCTGCCTTTTTCGAAAAAGAAAAGCGATTTTTCCGCCGAAAAAATATTTCGGTGAAAAACCGCCGGATTTTATTTTAACGAAACTTTGTTTTCAAATTCTCAAACTTCGAGTTTGGAGAGATAATCTTTGATTTCGTCGCCGTCTTCCATTTCCATGACTTTGTCCAAAATTTCTTTGGCTTTTGCGGAAGTGATTTTGCGGATTTTTTCTTTGACACGCGGGATAGAAGGAGCACTCATTGAGAGTTCTTTGATACCCATTGCCATGAGGAGAATTGCCGCATTCGGATCCGATGCCATTTCGCCGCACATACCCGCCCATTTGCCTTCTTTGTTGGCTGATTCGATCGTGCGTTTGATAAGACGAAGAACTGCCGGATTGAAGTGATTGTAGAGGTAAGAAATTTGAGCGTTGCCGCGATCGACCGCCAAAGTGTATTGGACGAGATCGTTGGTGCCGATTGAGAAGAAGTCAACATATTTCGCAAGAATCGGAGCCATTACAGCCGCTGCCGGAGTTTCGACCATGATACCGACTTGA
>CAJOOE010000095.1 GCA_905236145.1 uncultured Selenomonadaceae bacterium | reverse complement strand
TTGTTCGTCGGAAATTTTTTCGTCCGCGTACTGCCGGACGCTCCTGCGTGAACACATAAGATCCAATAAATCGTTCATAAAATTTTTCCTCCCGTCAAAAACCGGAATAATCAATCATAATGACTTTTACATTGGGAAATTTCAAGAGAGCCGTCATCACAAATCCTATAAATAAGTCGATTTGTTTCATCAATTCTTCGGCTGTACCCTTTTTAAATTCTCACTTATCGACGACCGGAACTTTTGCACGAATGAAACACATCACTGCGGCAAGACACGCACCGCCGGCAAGAAGTCCGAGCCAGCCGTTTTGAGTAAATCCGTCAACCAAATAACCGACAACGCAACAGGACGAAACCGTCAAGACATACGGCACTTGAGTCGAAACGTGTTCCAAATGATGACACTGTGCACCGGCAGACGCCAAAATCGTCGTGTCCGAAATCGGCGAGGCGTGATCTCCTCCGACCGCTCCGGACAAAATCGCCGCGATACAAACAACGAGCATTTGATAAGTTTCCGGTGTAAGCTGAATAACCGCAACCGCTATCGGAATCAAAATTCCGAAAGTCCCCCAGCTTGTACCCGTCGCAAACGCCAATCCGATCGCGACAAGGAAGAATATAACCGGCAGGAAAATTGCAAGATCGGAATGATTGTGGACAACTTCTCCGACATACCCGCCCAAATTCAAATACTTGTCGCTGCAAATTCCGGAGAGTGTCCAGGCAAGACAGAGAATGAAATTCGCCGGAGCCATTGCTTTAAAACCTTGTCCGAAAGATTCGCAAAAACTCGCGAAGGTTACGACTTTTCGCGGCAGGTAAAGGAGTCCGGTGAATACGAAGGCAATAAACGAACCCAATACCAAGCCTTGCGACGCATCACAGTCTGCAAAGGCATCGGCGATTGACTTACCGTCATTTATTCCGCCGGTATACAACATTCCGTAAATGCAGGAAATTATGAGGACGGCAAGCGGCAAAACCAAGTCGATAATCTTTCCGTTGCCGCCGCTTGAATTTTCTTCCTTAACCGTGTCTTTATATTCGTCCGGAATTACAAAATGTTCACTGCTCTCTTTGACAGCCTTGCCCATTGTCGCAAAATCTCTGCCGCTGACAATTATAAAAATCATAAATGCCATTGTCAAAATTGCATAGAGGTTAAAGGGAATTGTCTGAAGGAAAAGAGCGAAACCGTCAATTTCGGAATCCTCCGGGAGTGACGAGCCGACAGCCGCCGCCCAACTTGAAACCGGAGCGATTATGCAGATCGGTGCGGCGGTAGCGTCGATAATGTACGCCAATTTCGCACGGGCAATTTTAAATTTGTCGGTAATGGGACGCATGACCGTACCGACCGTCAGACAGTTGAAATAGTCGTCGATAAAAATTAAAACGCCCAACGCCGCAGTACAACCCATGGCGGATTTTTTCCCGGAAATTACGCCGTGTGCCCATTCGCCGTAAGCACGAGTCGCACCGGATCGGGTAATTGCCGCAACCAAAATTCCCAAGATTACCAAGAAAATTAAAATGTTTGCGTTGCCGCCGATTTTATCCGACATAATTGTAAACATCGTGACGACGGACTCCAAAAAATTGCCGCCCGTAAAAATGAGTGCTCCGGAAAAAATTCCGATAATGAGCGACATATAAACTTCCTTTGTCAAAAGTGCCAACGCGATCGTTATAATCGGCGGCAAAATTGACCATGCCGTTGTTTCCATTTTTTAAAATCATCCTTTCTTTCACAAAATCATTTATTTAATGCGGAAACTTCCGCATTTCTTTTTTCTGTGAACGCGATAAAATCTTCAACCGGCATGGGCTTTGCATTTAAAAAGCCCTGACCGTAGCGACAGCCGAAATCCATGAGCATTTCCTCCTGCTCCTTTGTTTCTATTCCTTCGCAAATGACTTTCATATCCAGCGAGTGACCCAAGTTTATCACGTTGAATAAAATTTCGCGACTCCGGGCGGAATTGTCCGCCGCCAAAAGTAACGAACGATCAATTTTTATAATGTCGAGCGGCAAATATCCCAAGAGCGAGAATGAAGAGTAGCCGGAGCCGAAATCATCGACCGAAATCGTAAATCCGAGTTCATGCAAGCCGTCCACGATTTTCGCGGCATTTTCCCGACTTCCCTTGTTGTCGAAATCGCCGAACATTGTTTCGGTAATTTCAAGTTCTATCAAGCCCGGCGGCAGTTGATATTTTTCCACGATCGAACGCATTTTTTCCAAATAACCTTCTTCGGTCATGTGCAGGCGGGATTGGTTTACGCTTATGGGGACAACTTCCTTGCCTTCCTCAAGTCTTTGTTTTTGAAGTTGAAAAGTTTTTTCCAAAAGACAATAGTCGATTTGAATTATAAAGCCGTTTTTCTCAAAGAGCGGGATAAACACTCCCGGCGACATAAAGCCGAGTTCCGGACTTATCCAGCGGACGAGAGCCTCCGCTCCGACAATTCTGCGGGTATCAATATCATATTTCGGCTGATACCAGGCCTGAAATTCTCCGTCCTTCAACGCTTGTTCCATTCGCGTTTCAATGTCGTATTGAGCGGAAAGTATTTTTTGCAACTTGTCGTCAAAAAATTTAACGTCCTCTTCACCGGCATTTTTGCAAGCCGAAATCGCCCGTTCGATTGACTGACGAACATAATTTTCATGAGTATATCGGCAAATGCCCGCCTTCGTATGCAGAACGATTTTCGCTCCGGCGTTCGCGGTTTCCATGTGACTGAATTTTTTTATATTCTCTGCGGCAAAGTTTACAATTTCTTCGTTATCGGCGGCTTTGCACATACAGACTAAATTTCCCACGTCGATACCCGCC
>CAJOOE010000094.1 GCA_905236145.1 uncultured Selenomonadaceae bacterium | reverse complement strand
TACCGAATACCAACTTTTGCGTTCGGCAAGTTTAAAAATTATTCGCGCACTCGGAATAGAAGGCGGTTGTAATGTTCAATACGCACTTGATCCGAAAAGTCAAAATTATTATGTTATCGAAGTCAATCCGCGTGTAAGTCGTTCGTCCGCTCTTGCGTCGAAAGCTACCGGCTATCCGATAGCAAAAGTCAGTGCGAAAATTGCACTCGGCTTTACTTTGGACGAAATTACAAACGCCGTCACTCACAAAACAAAGGCTTGTTTTGAGCCGGCTTTGGATTATTGCGTCGTAAAATTTCCCCGCTGGCCTTTCGATAAATTTGTATATGCCGATAAAACTTTGGGGACGCAGATGAAGGCGACAGGCGAAGTCATGAGCATTGACAGAAGTTTTGAAGGTGCAATTTTGAAAGCCGTCCGCAGTTTGGAGATCGGCGTAAATCGTCTGCACATGGACAAACTTGACGAATGGGACGACGAAAAAATCAAACGCCGGCTTGCAAGGGTGAACGACGAGAGAATTTTTGTAATCGCGGAGGCATTACGCAGAAATATTGCGACGGTTGACGAAATTTTTGAAATTACAAAAATAGATCGCTGGTTCATAAATAAAATTAAAAACATTACCGACGTCGAAAATAAATTAAAGCGGGAAGACTTCGGAGTCAAGCAACTCAAAGCCGCGAAATACATAGGACTTGCCGATATATCAATTTCCGAAATTACCGGCAAGAAAATCAAAAAAGTTCGTGCCATGCGTCTGCAGAACGGTATCACTCCCTGTTATAAAATCGTCGATACCTGTGCGGCGGAATTTGAGGCGATTACTCCTTACTACTATTCCACTTACCGTGCAGAAGTCGATGAGGTGGAAATAAGCGACCGGAAAAAAGTCATTGTTTTGGGTTCCGGTCCCATTCGCATAGGTCAGGGCGTGGAGTTTGATTATTGCTCCGTTCATTCGGTTTGGGCATTGCGTGAGGCGGGCTATGAGGCGATTATAATTAACAACAATCCGGAAACCGTTTCAACAGACTTTGACATTTCCGACAGACTTTACTTTGAGCCTTTGACGACGGAAGATGTTTTGAATATTATCGACAAGGAAAAGCCGGAAGGCGTTATCGTTCAATTCGGTGGGCAGACCGCAATAAATCTCGCCGCAAGTCTTGCCGATGCCGGAGTGAGAATTTTCGGAACGTCGGTTGACGACATTGACCGGGCGGAAGATCGCGAGAGATTCGACGAAGTTTTGACGGAATTAAACATTCCCCGCCCCAGAGGAATAAGCGTAACAAATTTGGAGGAAGCGATAAGCGGTGCGGAAGAAATCGGTTATCCGGTCATGGTTCGTCCCAGCTACGTCTTGGGCGGTCGGGCTATGGAAATTGTTTACAACGAAGAGGAACTCCGAGATTATATGAGCCGGGCCGTCAAAGTTACTCCGGATCACCCTGTCTTGGTTGACAGGTATATGCAGGGGACGGAAGTCGAAGTCGATGCGATTTGCGACGGGACGGATACGGTTATTCCGGGAATTATGGAACACGTCGAAAGAGCCGGCGTTCACTCCGGCGACAGTATAGCGGTTTATCCTCCGCAAACTCTCCACTCAAAAATTATTTACACGATAACCGATTACACGAAACGCCTTGCAACTTCTCTGCACGTCAAAGGACTTTTGAATATTCAGTACGTCGTCGCGGACGGGCAGGTTTATGTTATTGAAGTCAATCCGCGTTCGAGCCGGACTGTTCCCTTCCTCAGTAAAGTCACAAATATTAAAATGGTCAACGTTGCAACTCAAGTGGCGTTGGGAAAGACTTTGCAGGAGCAAGGATTTTATCCGGGACTTATCGAGCCGAAACCCTATGTCGCGGTCAAAGCTCCGGTGTTCTCTTTTGCAAAAATGCAGGACGTTGACATATCGCTCGGACCGGAAATGAAATCTACCGGTGAAGTCATGGGAATAGATTATCATTACGCCCGTGCACTTTACAAGGCGATAACCGGAGCGGGCATGAATATTCCGAAAGACGGTTGCATTTTGTTCACGGTTGCGGATAAAGACAAGGAAGAAATGAAACAGCTTGCAAAGGCTTTTGCGGAACTCGGCTTTAAACTTGCGGCGACTGAAGGAACGGCAAAGGCTCTGGAGAGTGTCGGAATAGAATCGGAGCTTGTCGGAAAAGTTCATCAACGCAGTACCGACATAATCCACATGATTAAGCTGGGAAAAATTCACATGGTAATAAATACGCCGGCACCCGGAAAACATATTGCAAAGGACGGTTTTCGTATTCGCCGGGCAACGGTCGAACACGGTATACCCTGCCTTACAAGTTTGGACACGGCTTGGGAAGTTATGCGGGTCTTGAGCTTTATGAGAGATCGCCGGCTGATATATTCCCTTGCCATTCAGGACTATGTCGGCGGCGGTGACGGATTGGCTTAAAGCAAAATAAATTTTATTCGGTTAAAAAACAAACCCCCGCTTTTGATAAACGGGGGTTTTACGGTGCATAAGGGGTTTTCGGACAGCCCTTTGCGAATAAGGGAGCTTGACTGTCAAACTTTGCAAGAATCTTCCGGCTCCGGCATAGAGAGGTTAAAAGTCAAAACTCCTTCTCTTCCAAGATCAAAGCTGTTTCGTCACAGTTTGCGAATTTCGGGCAGTCGATACATTCTTTCCAAATTTTGTGCGGCAGAGATTCGCGGGGTACTTCAAAAAATCCGAGAGATTCAAAAAACTCGGGGCGATATGTAAGCGTAAAAAATTTTTTCACTCCCAAACTTCGACCTTCATTCAAAAGTCTGCTCACAATTCCCGCACCTATTCCCAATCTGTTGAAATCTCTGTGAACGGCAACGGATCTGATTTCCGCAAGTTCATTCCAAGTCAAATGCAGTGCTCCGACCCCGACAATTTTCCCGCTGTCCGGCTCTTCGGCAACGACAAATTCCCGAAGAGTTTCATAAAGTACGCTGTGAGGTTTCGGCAACATTATTCCTTTGCTTGCGTAACCTTCTATAAGATCAAACATTTCGTCAATGTCCGAAAAAACGGGTTTTCTGATTATGAACAACATTTATCACCGCCGGATTTTTTTACCCTGCAATTTTGTTTGCAAGATTTTTCGTCTGTTCGTAAGTGTAAGCCGCACGAATCAAAGTTGCCTCGTCCAAAGCCTTGCCGATAATCTGGAACCCGATCGGCAATTTGTTTTGAGTAAAGCCGCAGGGAACGGAAATTCCCGGCAGTCCGGCAAGGTTCAGGGGAACGGTGCAAACGTCCTGCAGATACATTTTCAGCGGATCCGAAATCATTTCACCGATTCTATAGGCGGCTGTGGGGGCAGTGGGAGCGATTATCACGTCAACATTTTTGAAAGCGTCGGTAAAATCTTTTTGAATCAAAGTCCTGACCTTCAACGCCTTCAAATAATAAGCGTCGTAATATCCGGCGGAAAGAGCATAGTTGCCGATAATAATTCTGCGTTTGACTTCTTCGCCGAATTTTTCGGTTCGTGTATTCGTCATCAGTTCGACAACGTCCGCACCGTTCACCCTTGCCCCGTAACTTACTCCGTCATATCTTTCCAAATTCGTCGCCGCCTCTGCCGGAGCTGTGAGGTAGTAAGCGGAGATCGCGTACTCGGTGTGCGGCAAACTTATTTCCGAAATTTCCGCACCGAGTCCTTCATAAACTTTGACGGTATCACGGACGGACTTTTCGACTTCCGGATCCATGCCTTTTACAAAATATTCTTTCGGCAATCCGATTTTCAAGCCTTTGACATCGGACTTCAAACTTTGCGTAAAATCCGGAACCGGAGCATTTGCGGAAGTGGAGTCCATTTCGTCGCGTCCGGAAATTGCATTTAAAATCGTCGCACAGTCGGTGACATCGCGGGCAATGGGGCCTATCTGGTCGAGTGACGAGGCGTAAGCGACCAAGCCGTAGCGGGAAACTCTGCCGTAAGTCGGCTTCATTCCCACGACTCCGCAAAAACTTGCCGGCTGACGAATCGAGCCGCCGGTATCGGAGCCGAGTGCAAAAATCGCCTCACCGGACGCGACAGCCGCCGCACTTCCTCCGGAACTTCCTCCCGGCACCCTTTCAAGATCATGCGGGTTGTGAGTGATTTTAAATCCCGAGTTTTCGGTTGAGCCGCCCATCGCAAATTCGTCCATGTTCGCCTTGCCCAAAATAACGACGTTTTGAGAATTTAATTTTTGCATGACGGTCGCGTCGTAAGGCGGGACAAAGTTTTCAAGAATTTTTGATGCACAGGTGGTTCTTATTCCCTTCGTGCAAATGTTGTCTTTTATCGCACAGGGTATACCTTCGAGCGGAGAAATTTTTTCGCCGGCGGCAATTTTTTCGTCAACTTTTTTTGCCGAAGAAATTGCCCGGTCTTTGTTCGTTTCCAAATAAGCGTTGATTGAATTTTCCTTTTCCTCAATCCTTGCGAATAAATCTTTCGCCAAATCCGTCGCACTTATCTCTTTATTTTGCAAAAGTTCATGCAATTCGTGTGCGGTCTTTTCATACAAACTCAATTTAAATTCCTCCTACTCTTCCAAAACTCGCGGCACTTTGAAATATCCGTCCTCTTTGAGCGGAGCGTTTGAAAGTGCAAGTTCTCTGTCAAGTGACGGCTTTACTTCGTCCTCGCGAAAAACATTTTGCATGGGCAGGGCGTAAGTAGTCGGCTCGATTTTTGAAGTATCGACCGATTGCAAATTTTCGACGTAATTTAAAAATCTGTCCAGCTGCTCCATGACCTCGCCGGATTCCTCCTCATTTATTCTGAGTCGCGACAGAGATGCAACGGTTTTAATGTCCTTTTCTGTTACTTTCACAAAAAATTCCTCCTATCGAAGTTCGTAAACTGTACGCGGTGCGCCGTTCATTTCCGCTTTCAGTGCGGCAATTTCGTCAACTTCTTCTTTTTCCACGACCTGCATGGCAAAACCGGCGTGAACCAAAACATAATCGCCGATTTTCGCCTCGGGCAGGAGCATTAAACTTGCCGCCCGTTTTATCCCGGAATGTTCGACCGTCGCCAAACTTCCTTCAATGTTTAAAACTTTTGCCGGGAAAGCCAAGCACATTTTATTTCCACCGTCCTTTTTAACTTCAGTCCGGCAATTTGTCAAGCTGTTTCAAACTCGTGCCGTCCATAAAATCTATTTCGGTAATTTCTATATGAATATCCGATTTCTTCAAGCCGTGTTTCATCGCGTCGGAATCGGCTTTCACAAACGGATTTAAAATCTTGTCCACTTCAAAAGTCTGCAATCCCTGCGGGTGATACGCCATATCTATCGCAAAGGGTGTAATGCCCTCTTTTCCGTCCCTCCCCTGCAAAATGACGTTTCCGACAATTCTTGCAAGCGGCTTTTCGGATTTTACGTCGGCTTTTATCGCAAGTTTCAGAGTCCGGGAAAATCCGTAAGCGTCGCCCTCGTCCGTCCTCGCGTCAAAACTTTTCATGATAAAAATTTCGTCCATCTTGTCGCGGATCGGAGCGTTGAGAGCGTTTAATTTTTTCTTCATCGCTATATTGAGTCCGGCAAGGTAATTTTCAAAACCCGTCGCAGAAACAATCCGCCAGTTTGAATTGTCCGCTCTCTCCATCGTGATTTCAAGTTCAAAGCTGAATTTCAAACTCTCGTTGTAAAATCCGACTCTCGCCTTCGCCTCACCGCCGTCCGCAACCGGCTTGGAAATTCCGGAAATTCTGCAGGACGTTATATCGGAATTTTTAAATTGTCTTAAAGTTTCGTTCATCTGCTCCGGATATTTGTATTGACCGTGCAAAATGTATTCGTGCAGGACAATCGGTGCGACTTGCAAAAATTCCGTCTTTCTCGCGTTGAAAAGATTTTCCAAATCCTGCATTGAATAAGTCGTGGAATTTGTGCCGGAATTTATTTGAGCCGTCAAAATCTCGTCTGCCGCAGAATTTAAAATCGCGTCAACGTCAACATATTTTTCAAAAGTGTCCGAGTCGTGATTGGAAATTGACGCACGAATAATTTTTATCGAATTTCCCGGCAAAGTCCTGAGTTGCAAATATGCCCGGTAAGCTCCGAACCCCGCCGCCGTCGCAATTATCAGGGGAATAAAAATCAATAAAACTTTTTTCATTTCTCTGCACCCGTCAACAAATCCGGACGATTTTCCCTTGTCAATTTCAAAGACTGTTCAAATCGCCACTTGCGAATATTTTCATGGTGACCGGAGAGCAAGACTTCCGGGACGACTTTTCCTTCAAAATCTCGCGGTCGTGTGTATTGGGGAAATTCCAAAAGCCCGTCAAAAAATGAGTCCGTTTGTGCGGAATCCTCCGCACCCAAAACTCCCGGCAACATTCTCGCAACCGCATCAATTATCACCATCGCGGGAAGTTCGCCGCCGGTCAGGACGTAATCGCCGATTGAAATTTTTTCGTCGGCAAGGTCGTAAATTCTCGCGTCAAAGCCTTCGTAATGCCCGCAAATAAAAATAAGCCGGTTGAATTTTGCAAGTTCCTTTGCCTTCGCCTGATTGAAAGTCTTGCCGCCGGGATCCGTTATCAAAATCCTTCGCGGCAAAACATCTTCGGACTTCGACAAAACATCTCGGACGGCACGATAAACCGGCTCCGGTTTCAAAACCATTCCGCTCCCGCCGCCGAAAGGCGAATCGTCAACCTGCTTGTGTTTATCGAAGGCATAATCGCGAAGTTGAGTAAAACGAATCTCCAAAATTTTATTGTCGATCGCCCGCTTGACGATGCTGTCGCCGAAAGGCCCGGCAAACATTTCCGGGAAAAGAGTTATAACGTCAATCAGCATTTAAAATTCCTCAATCAAAAAATTTTTCGCGTTTTCTGTTCTGCCGATAATCGAAATTTCCTGCAAAGAAAAATCGTGAAGTTTTTTTCACACGCAAATCAAGCAAATGAAAATTTACCGCCGCCGTACTTGTACCACGCCGCACAAACTCCCTCGACCGAAACCATGCACGGCCCGACAGCTTTAACCGGAATACACTTTTTCCCGAAAAGAGGACAGTCCGGCGGAGTGATTTTTCCGCAGAGAACTTCTCCGCACCGGCAAGCGGTTTTTTTGCGAATCGGCTCGACTTCGACCGGCAAAACTTTTTCGATGTCGAAGTCCGAAAATTTTTCCCTCATTCTCAAGCCGGATTCCGGGATTTTTCCCAACCCCCGCCAATTTGCGTCCGTCGTTTCGTAAACTTCAGACAAAATTTTTTTCGCCGTCAAATTTCCCTTTTCCCTGACAACCGATTTATATTCGTTTTCAATTTCCGCTCGCCCGTCGTCAATCTGCCGCAGAAGTGCAAGCAACGCCCGCAAAATTTCCTCCGCCTCAAACCCGCCGACAACGCCCGGAATTTTGTACTCGGTCGCGACGAATTTAAAAGCGTCCGTTCCGATTACAACGGCGACATGACCCGGCAACAAAAATCCGTCGATGTTTGACGAAGAATTTTCTGCCAAAATTTTCAAAGCCGGCGGCACCAATTTTTGAGCGGAGAGCATATACAAATTTTTTATGCCTTGAGCCTTTGCCGCCAAAACCGTCGCCGCCGCAGTCGGTGCCGTCGTTTCAAAACCGACCGCAAGAAAAATTACTTTTTTGTCCGGATTTTCCGCCGCAATTTTCAAGGTGTCCTGCGGCGAATACACGACGCGAATATCCGCACCTTCCGCAGATTTTTCCGATAAATCCGACAGGCTGCCCGGCACTTTGAGCATATCGCCGAAAGTCGCGATTATGCAGTCCGGGCGTTCGGAATATTTTATTGCCTTGTCGATATATTCGTCCTCCGTCACGCAGACCGGACAGCCGGGACCGGAAACAAGTTCGACGTTCTCCGGCAAAATTTGTCTGATCCCGTGCCGAAAAATTGAAACGGTATGCGTCCCGCAGACTTCCATCAATCTTATTTTGTCTTTGCCTTCGGCAAGTTTAAAAATTTCTTTTACAAGTTCTTTCATGTTGCCCAATCTCAATCAAACCCTTATCCGGGCTTTCAATTTCTCAAATTTCTTTTCGCCTATCCCGCGAATTTTTTTTATTTCGTCAATCGTTTTAAAAGCTCCGTTTTGCTCCCGGTAGTCCAAAATTTTTTGAGCGGTTGCCGGTCCCACGCCCGGCAAAGACTCAAGTTCTTTTTCGTCGGCGGTATTTATGTTGACTGTGTCGCCGGAAGTCGCGGAAGATTTTTTTGAAGTCGAACCCGGCTTGATTTCCTGCTCCGAAATTTTTTTCGTCGGTATGTGTATGTGCGAGCCGTCCGTCAAAATTTCGGCAAGATTTACGGCACCTTCGTCCGCAAATTCCGTAAGACCGCCGGCGGCATTTACCGCATCGACTGCACGAAGTTTTCCGGTATCTTCCAGAGTGACGACCGCCGGATTTTTCACCTGCCCGGAAACATAAACAGAAATTTCTTCAACTTCCGGCTCACTCTCCGGCTCGGAAATTTTTTCCGATTCCCCGCCGCAACCGGTCAAAAAAATTGCCGCCGCGAAAATCAACGCCGAAAAAATTTTATTCCTCATCGTCAAAGTCAACGAGAATTGCGTCGAAAATCGGATCCAAATTTTTTACCTTCTCAATGACTTCCGGCGACATCGCGTTATCTATCGACAAAACCATTATGCTCCTGTCGGCGACGGCAGTCCTGCCGACCTGCATACCGGAAATATTTATGTTGAAGTCGGCAAGCATTGACCCGACAAGACCGATAACGCCCGGTTGATTTATGTGCGGGCAGATTAAAATTCTTGCACGCGGATCCACGTCAACGCGGAAATTATTTATTGAAACAATTCTGCCGCTGTTGCCGAAAAGTGTACCGGTAACGCAATTTTCTCCGGCAGTGACCGTGATTAAATTTGAAAAATCCTGTTGAACGCCGGATTTGATTTCCGAAATTTTTATTCCCCTGTCCTTTGCCAAAAGTCCGGCGTTGACGAGATTGACGTGATTATCCAGAGCGTCGGACAAAACGCCTTTCAAAACGGACGTTGAAATTAAACTTGTATCCATATCCGCAATTTTTCCGCTGACTTTGACCTGCAAATTTGAGATCGGATTTTTTTCCAGAGCCGTGACAATTCTGCCGATTCTCTCGGAAAGTTCAAGGTAAGGGGCAAGTTTCTGCAGGACGTGTCCGGGAATGTGCGGCATATTCACGGCATTGGCAACCGGGTTTCCGGTCAAAGCGGCTTTTATTCCCGCCGCAACGTCAACCGAAACGCCGATTTGAGCCTCAACCGTGGACGCTCCCAAGTGCGGAGTCAAAATCAAATTCGGTATTCCGATAAACGGCGAATTTTCGTCAAGCGGTTCACTCGTGAAAACGTCAATCGCCGCACCGGCAATAATATTTTCCTTCAGAGCGTCGGCAAGGTCGTTTTCGTTTATAATCCCGCCGCGAGCACAATTTATCAGGCGAACGTCGGACTTCATCATCTTCATTTGTTTCATTGAAATCATATCTTTTGTCTTGTTCGTCAAAGGCATGTGAACGGTGATGAAGTCGGAAATTTTTATAAGTTCGTCGAGGTCGCAAAGTCTTACTCCCAAATCTTTCGCCCGCTCCTCGCTGACAAAAGGATCGTAAGCAACGACATTCATTTCAAAAGATTGGGCACGCTTTGCGACACCGGCACCGATTCTGCCGAGACCGACAACGCCCAAAGTTTTTTCGCGAAGTTGAACGCCGACAAATTTTTTTCTGTCCCATCTCTTTTGATGCATTGATTCGTTTGCCTGCGGAATATTTCTGCTGACGGCAAGCATCATGGCAAAAGTATGTTCGGTCGCGGCGATTGTATTTCCGTCCGGCGAATTTATGACAATGATTCCGCGTTCGGTCGCTCCGGGAACGTCGATATTGTCAACGCCCACGCCGGCACGTCCGATAATTTTCAATTTTTTTGCCCGGTCGAGAATGTCGGCGGTTACTTTCGAGGCGGAGCGGACGATTAAAGCGTCGTAATTCTCAATGACTTCCGCAAGTTCTTCATGAGAAATTTTGTCGCGAACATCAACCTCAAAATCTTTTTCGAGAAGTTCGATACCCTCTTTTGCTATGCCGTCGGCGGCAAGAATTTTAAACATTTTCAAATTTCCTCCGATACAAAAAATTTTTTTTCGTCGCCGGAATTTTACCGGCTTAAAGTGAATTTTTCATAAAATTTTAAACGTCGTCACGATACATTATCGGCAAGTCTTTTATTTTTACGCCGCTGTTTATCAGCCACACCGTCAAAAGTCTTTCGGATATGAACGCACAAATTCTGCGGTCGGAAAAAATTTCGCTCTCTCTCAAATTAAAAGTTTCCATAACTTCTTCCGTCGCATCGATTAAAAACGAAAACAGCCATTCGCAGTAAGCGTCGAAAATATTTTTCCGCATAATGAACATATTGAAATTGAACATAACGTAACCTTTCAAAACTTTGTCGAAAGCGTCGGCGTAATCCGGATATTTTTTCACCAAATGCTTTTTTACGATCTCATCTGCCCGACGAACCAAGTCCGGATTTTTCGTTGCCATGACATTTAATTCGGTCTGCGTGAACATTCCGAAACTCTCGGAATAAACGACGACATCATATTCGGAAAAAATTTTCAGAACTTCCTTTTCCGTCAAACAAAATTTTTCCGCGAAAGCGTAATAGTCGTGTTTGTAAAAAGGGCGATTTGTCTTTGCCGTGAAAATTCTCCGGTAATGATTGAATCCGATGTGCGTGTGATTTGTATTTTTCCATATCCAATAAATCGCGGTCATTTCGTTCAGGAAAGGATTTAAGCGGCTGATATTTTCGCCGGTGTCGTCGCCGATATATCCGAACTCTTCCTTTGCGTTTGCGTGACCGGCGTGAATTACATAATAATCCGGCGGCAATTTTTTCAGCTTTATGTCCTTGTGCGTGCAGATGTAAATTCCGATGTCCGGCTTGGGAGTTTCTCTTTGCAGGACGAAAAATTTTCCGTTCACCGCGTTCATTGTCCCGAACTTCGCAAAATTATTTTGTATGCCGGTTATAAATCTTTCGGCGGGAGAATTTGCCCGGGCAAAGACAAGAATATTTTGAGCGGTGTCCTTCGTCTTTTCAAAAATTTCTTCAAGCTCTTCCGGCGTTCTTTCGTTTGTAAACAAAATATAATCGTACCGGTGAAATTTACATTTTGAAAAAGAATCGTAAACCCGGCGATAAATATTTTCCATAATCGGATTTACGTCAACGCTGCCGCTCACACAGTCGATTTCGCAATTTACCGGCTTAAAGATTCTCAAATCGTTTTTCGCCAAAAAAGCGTCGAAGTCCAAAAGACTTTTTGCCTTCGATTCCTTCAACGCTACGAAAAAATAAGAAACGTTCATCGTGGAAAAAAATTCGTCGTGAATTTTTTCGGTAAAAGTATTCAGGCTGACGAGTTGCCCGCCCTGCCCCAATCCGGCAAGAAAAGCGAAACATTTCACAAACTCATTTATATCCGTGAACACGATATAATCAGCCGTGCCGGTCAAAATATTTTTCAAATCTTCGAGCGTCAAAGCTTTTTCACCGGAAAAAATTTGAAGAGATTTAAAGTCGTTGAAAAAATTTAATTTGAGCGTTCCCAAAATTTCGCAGGGCTTGTCGCCGATTGAATTTCTTGCAAGTTCTTCGTCGCCGGCAATTAAAATTCGCGGCACAAAATTTTTATTCATTGTTTACTCCCTCTTTCAGTGCGTTTGAAACTTCCCGATTCCCCCGTTCCCTCAATTCGGCTATCGCCGACATTATCGACCGGGCAAATTCTTCCAAGTCATTTTTATCTTTCGCGTTGCCGGTAAAATTCAGCGGCTTGCCGTAAACAACCGCCAAGCGTGGAAATTTCACTTCCCGCGAAAAAATTTTTTCCGTCCCGACAATAGCTGCCGGAATTACCGGTGCTTTTGTCATGGCGGCGATGAGCGAAACGCCCGATTCCGGTTTTCCCAACTTGCCCGTCTTACTCCGCGTGCCTTCCGGGAAAATTCCCAGACAGCCGCCGCCCTTCAAAACTTTTATCGCATTTTTCACGGCGTTTTTGTCGGCAGTCCCGCGTTTTACCGGGAAAACGTGCAAGGCTCTGATTGCCGCCGCGAAAATCGGATTTTTGAAAAGTTCTTCCTTCGCCATGTAGCAAACGTCCCTGTCCGAAAAAGTCGCGAGAAAAGGCGGATCCCAGTTGCTGACGTGGTTCGCCGACAAAATGAAAGCACCTTCCGTCGGAATATTTTCCGTGCCGATAACTTTCGTCGGAAAAATAAATTTGAAAATCAGCCGGCAAACAATTCGCATAAAATCGTAGAACATTATTCTGCCTCCGCAAGTCCGACGATTTTTTCGACGACTTCCGCGATTGAAAGTTTTGTCGTGTCCAATAAAATTGCGTCGTCGGCTTTTTTCAGCGGTGCGATTTCTCTTTCGCTGTCCTGCTTGTCACGCATAATTATTTCCTCTTCGACTTTCTTCAAGTCCGCAGAAATTCCCTTTTCCCGGAGTTCGTCAAAACGCCGGCGGGCTCTTTCTTCGACCGACGCGGTCAAAAAAATTTTCAAGTCCGCTCCCGGCAAGACAGCCGTCCCGATGTCGCGACCGTCCATTATTACGGATCCGGATTTTGCCATTTCCCGCTGAAGTTCGGTTAATTTTTTTCTGACGAAACCGAATTTCCCGACGGCAGATGCCATATTTCCGATTTCCGGCATACGAATTTCCTTTGTGACTTCCCGTTCGCCGATAAAAACCCGTGCAGATTCGTCCAGCCGAATTTCAATGTCTTTTGCAATTTCGGTTACTGTTTCTTCGTTGACCGGTTTGCCGCTCTCAAAAACTTTCAGACCGACAGCCCGGTACATTGCTCCGGTGTCGATGTAAGTAAAATTTAATTTTTTTGCGACGAGTTTTGAAACGGTACTTTTTCCGGCACCGGCGGGACCGTCAACGGCTATAATTTTTTTCATCTCAATCAATTCCTTTCTGTTTTGGTGCGTCAGGCAGGACAAACAAAAATTTCTGTTTCCCTGTTTCCTCAGCAAATACGCGGGACCAAATTTCCGAGCGGCATATCGACAATTCTTATCGTGCCGATTTCGGTTTTCAAGCCGACTTTGCCCGGAGAATTTTCCGTCACTTCGCCGATTATTTCCGCATTTTCGCCGTAAACATTTTTACGCATTGTTTCAAGAATTTTTTCGGCAGATTCCGGCGGAACGATTGCAATACATTTTCCTTCGTTCGCAAGTTCCAAAACATCAAAGCCCAAAATATCACAAACTCCGCGAACTTCCGGACGAACCGGAATTTTATTTTCGTCAATCAAAATTCCGACATTCGCCGCCGCCGCAATTTCATTCAAGACAGCCGCAACTCCTCCGCGAGTCGGATCCCGGAGCATTGAAATTTTCGGCTCGACTTCCAAAATTTCGCGAATCATTCCGGCAAGCGGCGCGCAGTCCGATTTAATATTTTCCGGAAGTTCCAGACCGTGCCGGGCGGAAAGAATCGCCGCCGCATGATCCCCTACAAAACCGGAAATTAAAATTTTCATTCCGGCTTTTACACTTTTGGGAGAAATATTAACGCCTTCGATAATTTCGCCGATACCCGCCGTATTTATGAAAATTCCGTCCGCTTGACCTTTGCCGACGACTTTTGTATCGCCGGTGACAATTTTTACTCCGGCCTCGTCCGCCGCCAGTTTCACCGAATGAACGATTTTTTTCAAGTCGTCAATCGGAAAACCTTCTTCCAAAATCACGCCGGCGGAAAGATATTTCGGAACGGCTCCGGTCATGGCAAGATCGTTGACGGTGCCGCAGACGGCAATTTTTCCGATATTCCCGCCGCGAAAAAAAATCGGTCGGACAACATAGCTGTCGGTTGTAAATGCAAGATTTCCGATTTTCGCTCCGTCGTGCAATTCGTTTAAAATTTCGTTGCCGAGTTCCGGCAAAATCGTTTCGTGCAGCAAATCCGCAGAAAATTTTCCTCCGGCACCGTGTGCCGCCAAAATTTTTTTCTCCATCCGAATCCTCCGAAAAAATAAATTTGAGCCGCACTCTTTTGGTTGAGTCGGCTCGTCTTATGTCCGAAAAATTTTATTTGAGCGTTGAAATATATTTTTTGAGTTCTTCCGCAGCGTCTTTCGCCCTCAAAAGCTGTGCGGTCATTTCTGAAGTCGATGCCGCCTGCTCCTCGCTTATCGCTCCGGTGTTTTCGATCGTCTTTGAAATTTCGGCAACCGCCTCATTCATCTGATTCAAAGTAAGCTGAATTTTTTCCGTCGCCTCGCGTGATTGTTCGGCAAGTTTCCGGACTTCCTCCGCAACGACCGCAAAGCCGCGACCCTGTTCACCTGCACGGGCAGCCTCAATCGCCGCATTCAAGCCGAGCAAGTTTGTCTGACCGGCAATGTTCGTTATAAAATCTATAACCTTTGCGGTATCGGAATTTTTTTCCTGCAAAAGTCTTGCCTGTTTGACCGACGCATTTCCGGCGTTCGCCAAAGCCTGTGCTCCTTTTCCCATCTGTTCAACCGTCGCGTAAACCGTGTTTGTGACGGTTACTATCTGTTCGATTGACGACATCAGTCTTTCGCGAATTTCCGCATTGTTGCTGTTATCTGCCATCTGAATACCTCCTCGTGTTTAAATCCTCCGTGCTTATTCCACAATTTTTTCAAAAATCCTTTTTACCGGCACGGCAAAAATAAAATTCATTTCCATATTTCCGGCAACCGGAACGAAAAATACAAGTCAGGCAAAAATTTTTCTGCGAGTGTGTCTGTTCGGGCAAAAAAACGCTTGACAATCCGAGATGTTATGAAAAACTTTGAAAAAATTTACTTGCGGAACTGTTCCGCCGCTTTTACCGAATCAACACATTTTTTCCAAAGTTTCAAAGAGGACTTCCGGATTTATCGGCTTGCTCAAATGTGCATTGAGTCCCGCCTGCAAACTTCTCCGGACATCTTCATCAAAGGCGTTTGCCGTCAAAGCGATAATCGGAATTGTTTTTGCGTCCGATCTGTTTAATTTCCGAATTGCAGCGGTCGCCTCCAAGCCGGTCATTTCCGGCATACGCATATCCATCAAAATTGCACTGTAATATCCTTCCGGGTGTGATTCAAACATTTCGACGGCAATTTTTCCGTTTTCCGCGTGTTCCGGTTTCATTCCTTTCATTTGCAGAACTTGAATCATAATCTCGGCATTGACCGGCATATCCTCAGCCAAAAGAATTTTCTTGCCTTGCAAGTCGGCTTTCTTCACAGTCTTTTCGTGAATATTTTTTTTCTTTTTCAAAGCGTTCTTAAATTCTTCAAGCAAACTTCCGGAAAACAGCGGCTTTGCTATAAAGCTGTCAACTCCGGCGGCGGTCGCCTCGTCCACTATGTCCTCCCAATTATACGCCGTCAAAATTATTATTGCGGTTTCATCTCCGATAATCGAACGAATATTTTTCGTAACTTCCACGCCGTCCATTTCCGGCATTTGCCAATCCACTATAATCAGATTGTAAGGAGTGCGGCGGGCGTGGCGAAGTTTTATCATTTTCAACGCGTCTTTGCCGGAGAGAGCGGACTCGGAATAAATGCCGGCTTTCTCCAAAACCAATTTGGCATGGTCGCAGGCAACCGGGTCATCGTCGATAATCAAAACGCTCATTTCCTGCGGATTGATGTCCGTGCCGTCGGAATCGGGTTCATCTTTCTTGTCGGAATCGCTCAGAGTCACGACGACTTTAAAAGTCGTGCCGACTCCCTTTTTACTCTCTACTTCAATTTTTCCGCTCATCATATCGACGATATTTTTTGTGATGGACATTCCCAAGCCGGAGCTGCCGTACTTGTTGCTGACGCTTGAATTTTCCCGGCTGAAAGTGTCGAAAAGTTTCGGAATAAATTCCGGGTTCATTCCTATGCCGCTGTCTTTTATCGTAAATCTGAAAGTTGATTTGTTGTTGAAGGCGGCGGTTTTTTCGACTTCAAAATCAACCGTGCCGCCTTCGGGAGTAAATTTGACGGCGTTGCCCAGAATATTTATAAGCACCTGCCGAAGTTTCATCATGTCGCCGATATAATAATCTTCAACCGTGCCTTTGATGTGACTGTTGTAAGTAAGACCTTTGTCCCGGCATTGACCGTCGAAAATGGTATTGATCTGTTCCATGAGTTTTGAAAATGAAAATTCTTCGTTACGGAGCGTCATTCGCCCGGATTCTATACGCGACATATCCAAAATATCGTTGATCAGGGAAAGCAAATGTTGAGCGGAACCGTCGATTTTCTGCAGATAATCTTTCACCTTCTCCGAAATTTCCGGCTCGTGCAGAGCAAGGTTGTCAAGTCCGATTATCGCATTTAAAGGCGTGCGAATTTCGTGGCTCATGTTTGAGAGGAAAATTGTCTTTGCCTTGCTTGCCTCTTCGGCGGTTTTCAGTGCGTCGCTCAACGCCTGATTTTTTTGCATATTTTCCCGCATTTCCTCATCAATATCGGTAAATCCGGCTCCGACGGCTCGAATAACGTGTTCTTCCTTATTTTGTTGTGCGTCTGCCATTCGGAGCATTTCATAAGTTTCTTTCCCGTCCCTCGTCACGGCGTAGCGGTAGGAAATAATGGCGTTGTCTTTCAAACCTTCGCGGATTGATTCCGGGTCGATAAATTTCAAAAAACCTTCCCGGTATTCTTCCGAAACATATTTGCTTGCATATTCCAAACATTTTTCGCGGAAATTAAAGCGGTCGCCTTCCGCAAATACTCCGGGATTTTCTCTGTTTTCCCGGTAGCAAATGCCGGTATTGTCCGTCAAATCGACGTAATAAACGCTCCGATAATCCGATGCCATAGCCGTTATCATCGCGTCCTGTTGTGCTCGCTGTTTTTCTTGAGACAAAAGTTCTTCCTGAAGTGCAAGCTGTTCTTCCAATTCCTGTTGCTTTACCCGGTTTTCGGTTTCGGAAATTTGTCTTTCAAGATTTATTTTGGAGGCACGGCGAATTTGAAAAATCATCACGCCGAAAGCAAATGCCAATACCAAAGCCGTAACCAAAGACTGCATAAGACTTCTGAAAATTATTCCGTCGGAAATGGAGCTTATTTGACTGCTGATGACACTTTCACGGACAAGATAAGTCAACATCCAGTCTGTCCCGGTAATCGGAACATAGTACATCGTTTCTTTTATGTCGTTATAGGAGAAGGAAACAACTCCCGACTCTTGTGCCGCGAAATCTTGCCGCATTTTTTCCAAAGAATAATTTTGCTCAAACCGAGCATTTTCCATCGCGTTCAAAAGATTTTTTTCGCCGGAAAGCCCGCCGAGTACCGAATTGGTCAGAGAAATTCCTTCGGCGGTGTAAATGTTGCAGAAAGTATTTTTGTTGTTGCTTGTCTGAAGGGAGATGACGCGGAGCAATTTTTCCATATCCATTTCCATGAAACATACGACAAGATTTTTTCCTTCAAAAGGCAGACGATCCACCGGCACAGCTATGACAACTTTCTTGCTGTCGCCGCTCAAATGCCTTATCGAAATTTCCGGCTCTGCGATTTTATTGTAGTCAAAGTTGTATTGCTCTATATCCGTCCGCGTACCTCTTGACGTGTAAATCAAGCCTTCGTTGTCAACAAAGGCGAATTTTTCCAAGCCGTAAAGCTGTTTCATTCTCGCCTGATACGCCTGCAATCTCTCCGGACTGCTCAAATCTTCCCGTTGCATAAGACCGACGGCGGTATCAATGACGCTTATATAATTGTTGAGGGTTGAGGCGACAACCTGTTCACGCCGTCCGGCAAGTTCGTCCAAGTAGAGAAGGCTGACCGTTCTGACCGCCGTATCCGTATCCTTTCCGGCATTTTGTCCCGTCCACAGAGTCCCCAAAACCAATATTATCGCAACAATTATACTTCCGATAACCGCAAGTCTTACAATTCCGCTTTTTTGTCTGTCTTCCATAAAAAAACCCCCGAGTAAATTATGTTGTGATTATCGTATACCGAAAGTCGATTGTCAATAAATCGACGAACCGAGGGGAAAAATTTTTCCTGTTGACCAAAGAATATTTTCAACATTCGTTTTGAAAGATTAAAATCAAAAATTATCCGGAAAAAGTTTTTTTATCATCGTCGCAAGCTGCGGATTTTCTTCCATTTCCTCTTTTATTTTGTGATAAGCCCGCATAACGGTCGCGTGATCTCTCTTTCCGAAAAATCTTGATATGACAGCCCAAGAATTTGACGTAAGGGCTCGGCAGAGGAACATTGAAATTTGTCTGGGGCGAACTATCCTTTGAGCCCGATTGTTGCTTAAAATCAAACCGGGTTCAAAGGAAAAATATTCCGCGACGGTTTTTACAATTTGTTGCAGTGAAGGTTCATTATTCAGAGAGGATATAAGATTTCCCGCCGAATATTCGCCGGTCTCGGAATTTACGGACTTTATGTCTTGAATGGCGTTATCGAAAGTTTTGTGCATAAGTGAGGCATTTGCCAAGACGCGAATAAATGCACCTTCCAAATCGCGGACGTTTGTATCGACTTTTTGAGCGATCTCGGCAATGACCGACGGAGGAACAAGCACCCGCTCGATCATTGCTTTTTTTTGCAAAATTGCAATTCGCGTTTCCAAATCCGGTTTTTGAATATCCGTACAAAGTCCCCAAGCAAACCGGGAACGCAAACGCTCCTCAAGTCCGGTAATTTCCTGCGGTGTTCTGTCGCCGGAAATTACAATTTGCTTATCGGAATTGTGCAGGTCGTTGAAAGTGTGAAAAAATTCTTCCTGCGTCGAATCTTTGCCGGCAAAAAATTGAACGTCGTCAACCAAGAGAACATCGACGGTGCGAAATTTATTTTTGAAGTCTCCCATCTTTCTCTCGCGAAGGGAATTTATAAGCCCGTTCGTAAATTGTTCGCTTGTGACGTAAAGCACACGCTTTGTCGGCATTGTTTCCAAAATTCTGTTGCCGATTGCGTGCATTAAATGAGTTTTTCCCAAACCGACACCGCCGTAAATAAAAAAGGGGTTGTAAGTTCTGCCGGGAGTTTTTGTTATTGCAAGGGCGGCGGCGTGAGCAAATTCGTTTGACTTGCCGATGACAAAATTTTCAAAAGTATATTTTTTGTTGAGTGAGGAGTTATCGCCGGGAGCGACGGCATTTTTATTTTCCTGCGGCTCGGAAATTTTTTCGTCGGGAATGGAAAGTGTCGTCTGAAATTCGTTTTCCGGAATATTTTTCTTTCGCTTGTTTGTTCTGAGTGCAACGCTCAAATGTTCGCCGGATAAACTGTAAATAACTTCTTCCAACCTCGACAAATAACGATCTTCAACCCATTGTTTTTGAAGATCGTCGGACGCGGAAAGAATAAGGACATTTTTTTCGAGTGCAAGCGGTTTAAGAGGATCCAGCCATTTCGCACAGGCGGCCTCCGAAAGAAAATCCCTTGCCTCAATCAATACTTGTTGCCAAAGATTTTTCAGTTGCGACGGTTGCATTTTAAACTCCCAAAGACAAGATATTAACAGGTGGAAAGATTCCCCGGTTCTCTCTTTCCCTTTTTCCCTGTTTCGGCATTTTCTTTAAAAATTGCGTCACTCATATTTATTACGTTTGCAACGCGTTTCAACTGAATTTTTCGTGCCGTGACTATATGAATCGGATTTAATGCTTTTGCCATATCGTAATCGCCGACTTGTTGCAAGCGTGTAATGTTTACCTGTATTGCGTCGTAGCGGTAATTTTCGTTTGACTTCAGCCACTCCAAACAAGCGTAAAGACTTTGCACCGTTACGCAGTTTATTACGATTCGTCCGCCGGGTTTCATTTTTTTGTCGATTGAGGTCAAAATTTCCCGCATACGCCCGCCGCTGCCGCCGATTAAAGCAACGTCTATTCGCGGAACGCTTATAAGTCCGGCGGGAGCCTCCGCATGAATTATTATGATGTTGTCAACGGAAAATTTTTCGGCGTTTTGCGTGATTACATCAATCGCGGATTCATCCCTGTCTATTGCGAAAACATATCCGCGTTCGGCAAGTCGTGCCGCCTCAATGGAAAGCGACCCGGTGCCTGCACCTATGTCTGCAACAAAATCAGATTCGCCGATTCTCGCTTTCGCCAACGTCAAAATTCTGATTTCCTGTTTTGTCATGGGTGCCTTGCCGCGAATAAATTTTTCGTCATCTATCCCTATCATTGATTCCACCTCTTCAAACAAAAAAATTACCGATTCTCGGGAAAATATTTTTCTGCCAATTTGTAAATTTCCCTGCAAAATCCGGCAAATTCATCTGATAATTATTTCAAAACAAAGTGAATGTACTCCGACCCGTAGAGATCGGAGTTTCCCGGTTCAACGACCGCCGCACGACAGCAAGTATTGCGTCTTACAGGATTATCAGAAAGCGGCGTAATTTTTTGTTGCCGAAAATTTAGATTGATGATATATTTTCGGTTAAGATATTTTTTGCGAAGAAAATTTGTTGTATGCACCGAAGTTGATGAAAATATGTCGAATTGGAGAAAGCGAAGGTGCTTGACTTGCCGAATTTAACAAAAAATTTTCAGTTTGAAGACTTTATGTATAAAATACTTCTGATATTTGCGGTTGCTCCGATTTTGTCAACCGCAGCGGCAAGTATTGCCACAGGTGCGGCAATACTCGCTTTTCTGATTTAT
>CAJOOE010000093.1 GCA_905236145.1 uncultured Selenomonadaceae bacterium | reverse complement strand
TTTTGAAATGCTGGACAATGCCGCCGCACTTGAGAGCGAGGACGAGGACGAGAGCGGCGACGTAAATTTGGCAAATGAAATGGCTGCCGCACTTGACTTTGTGTCAATGGAAGGAGATTTTGACGAGGAATACAACGACTTGAAAGACTCCGGAGCGGAAAATACCCAAAAAGACACTTCGACCGCAAACGGCAACGAAATTTCTTCCTCCGAAAATTCCGACGGTGAAAATTCTTCCGAAGAAACCGGGGAAAATTCCCGCAACGAAATTTCTTCCGACGATGAAGAAGACAACGACGAAGAAAAGAGATTGGACGGAAAAAACAAACGCGGCAAAAATCCCCCTCCCGGACAAATGAATCGCGGGGACAAAAATCCTCCTCCCGGTCAGATGAATCGCGGGGACAACAATCCTCCTCCCGGTCAGATGAATCGCGGAATGAATCCCCCGGGACAAATGAGAAGATAAAAGCAAATCAAAAAGATTGACGGAAAAAAATCCGCAGGTCATGGAAATGAAGTTATCGCCACAGCCTGCGGATTTTTAAATTTTCTTACTCGTTCCAAAGAGAGGACAGAACAAGAATCGGCGTTAAATCAACTTTACCGACACACCCTAACTTATCGCCTCCGGATGAAGTCGCAAAATTGTCTGCCGATAAACGTTCATCATCGCAAAAATGAAGGCGTGCAGTCCCACCGGATTTTTCGCTTGTGCAAATTCTTCGCGGATAACCGAATCAAATTCAACCGGCGAATAATTCAGGTAAATGTCTTTGAAATAATTCGTGCAGTAATTTATGAAGGAATCGAGGGCAAGAAATTTTGCAATTTTGTTTTCCCGGAAAAACTCGCGACCGTCCAAAAATTTTTCTGCGTGTTCAAATCCTCCGATTAAAGCCTTGAGCCAATGCCGGGTATGTTTTTCCGCCTCCATTCTTTCAAAAGTTATCGAGCCTTCCCGCCGCCGGTAATAATTTACGATATTCGGCACACGAACATAATTTTTCGCACAAGCGACCAGATAACAGCAAAAAAGCATATCTTCAACATTCGTCACTTCCGGCGTTTCGATTTTGTTTTCGATTAAAAATTCCCGGCGAATCAATTTGCTCCAAGCGTACCAAAGATAACGGACTTCATGAAAATCAAGTATTCTTTTGGCGATGTCGTCCGTTTCCAAAGTCGGCTCCGTTACAAGTTTTCCGCGTTGAAAAGTTTTAGGCTTGAGTGAGGAAAAATCTTTCGTGTTGTCGCGGAAATCAAAACGTTGTTCGCAGTGAACCACGTCCGCAGAAAAATCTTCCGCAATTTTGTAAAGTTCTTCAAAAGCCGTTTTCGTTATCAAATCGTCCGCATCAAAAAAGAAAATATATTTTCCGGTCGCATAGCCGAATCCGATATTTCGCGGGACGGCACAGCCGCCGGAATTTTTTTTCGAGCGGATAAGTTTCAAACGATTGCCGCCGAATTTTTCCCGGTAACTTTCCACGACTTCCGGTGAATTGTCCGTCGATTTATCGTCAACCACTATGACTTCAAAATCTTGAAAAGTCTGATTTAAAAGGCTGTCCAAACATTCTCCGACGTACTTTTCCACGTTGTACATCGGAATTATAACCGAAATTGCCGGCAAATTTTTTTCGTTCATCTTTCCAAATCTCCCGTGACCCCGCGAAAATAATGACCGCGAGTAAAATTTCCAATCTCCGACCCGCCGAATTTGTAAGCCCGGATTATTTCGCCGACTTCAAAATTTTTCAAAGCCCGGCAGTCGATCCGAATTGCGGCGACGTTTTCAAATTCGCTCCGGTTTTCAATCATCGACAGAGTTTTTGAATTTAAAATGTGCATACGACAAAATTGATCCGTGACGACCGGAAACAAGGCATTTTTTCTGTCCCGCAAATAAAATTTGTTTTTGCGGCAGACGTGCGGACATTTTTTTTCCGCAAGTCCGCCGATAAAACTTCCCGGAATACAGTACGCCGAAATCATCAATTCGGTTTTCCCGTGAACGATGCACTCAACCGGCAGAGAAGATTTTTTCGCAAGATTTTTGACTTGAGCGAGCGTCAATTCCGGAGAAAGCGTGACCGACTCAACGCCTTGACTTTTCAAAAAATTTATCGTTTCGGAATTAAAGACAATCGGTGAAAAATCCGTGTGAATTTTTACGCCGGGAATTTTTTTTGCAAGGTGCAAAGTCGCGATATTGTGAACGTAAACCGCGTCAAATTTCGCGGCGGTCAAAATTTTTTCGAGTTCGGGCATTTCGTTTTCCCGGACAATTCGCGGCGTTCCGAGATAAAAATTTTTCCCGGCATTTTTGACGAGTTCGCAGGCAGTCAAAATTTCTTCCTGCCCGACCGGACGATTTTCAAAATTTTCACCGCCGAAAAGAATTGCGTCCGCTCCCGATTCAATCGCAATTTTAATTTTGTCGATTGTGTCTGCCTGTGCAATAATTTCCGTGCGTTCCGGAGTGTAAGGCGAAAATTTTTCCGGCGTTGAAATTTTTTCCGGCTTGACTTTGACGAATTTTTTCAAACGCAGTCTTTCAAGTTCTTCCGTGACTTTTCGCCGGACTTCGTTTATTTCTCCGAGCGGCACCATCAAATTTTCTTCAATGTCGGCGGAAAGATTTTTCAGTTCAAAAATTGAGTTCCCCGTCCTGCCGACTTGCTTTAAAAGCGTTTCAAAAGTCAGCGGGCGGGTTTTCGCCGGTTCCGCAAGAAAATTCGTTTCCGCCGTCGCAGAATTTCCTTCGTCGTCCGTCAGCGTCAAAATCAAAGGTTTTCCGATTTTCGCCGTGACCGTCGCGTTGACCGGAAATTTTTTTATCGGTGCGGCAGAAGTGAAAAATTTTCTTGCCGCCGCCGTCAATTCCGAATCGAAAATTTTAAAAATCCTGTCGTGAATTTTTACGCCGCGAGTGTCCGGAATTTCAAGCGTGCAAACGTCGCCGGAAATTTTGAAATCGTTCACCGTGAAAGTCACACGTCCGCCGACTTTAACCCAAATTTCGCATTGATCTCCGGCGTTCAATTTTCCGGCAAGTTTAACCGAAATTTTTCCCCGTTCGACCTTTGCGACCCGTCCGATCAAAACGCCGCGATTATTCGGTTTTTTGTCGGAAATAAGATTTTTGCCCGGATTTTTTTTCAGGTAAGCCGTCGTAAAATCGCGGTTAAAAATTTGAGCGAGTTTCAAATTTTCTTCCGGAGAAGTATAATTTTTTTCGCCGGCAAGAATTTTGTCGATCGCCCGCCGATAAACGCCGACAACCGTCGCGACATATTCCGGGCGTTTCATTCTGCCTTCAATCTTCAGCGACGCAACGCCGGTTTTCAAAATTTCCGGCAAAATTTCGAGCGTGTTCAAGTCTTTCGGACTGAGCAAATATTTCCCGGCATCTTTCAAAACTTCCCGCCCGTTTTCGTCAATCAAATCGTAAGGAAGGCGGCAGGGCTGGGCACATTTTCCGCGATTGCCCGACCTTGCACCGATCATACTGCTCATAAGACATTGACCGGAAAAGCAGACGCACAACGCACCGTGCATAAAAATTTCAATTTCGATTTCGGAATTTTTTACAATCGTTTCAATTTCCGGCAAGGTGACTTCGCGAGCCAAAACCGCCCGCGAAAATCCGAGTTCCGCCAAAGCCGCAACGCCTTCGGAATTGTGAACGGTCATTTGAGTTGAGGCGTGAAGGGGAATTTGCGGTGCAATTTCTCTTGCAATTTTCGCCGCTCCCAAATCCTGTACCAGAAAAGCATCGACGTTTAAATCCGCCAAAAATTTTATGTACCGGGAAAAGTTTTCAAGTTCCCCGTCCTCTATTATCGTGTTGACCGTCACATGGATTTGTACGTTCCGGAGATGAGCATATTCGACCGCCCGGCGTAACTCTTCCTGCGAAAAATTCCCGGCAAATGCCCTCGCTCCGAAATTGTCCCCCGCCAAATAAACCGCGTCCGCTCCCGATTCGACTGCCGCTTTCAAAGATTCAAAATTTCCGGCGGGTGCCAAAAGTTCCGTCAAAATTTTTCGCCTCCGCAATTTAAATTTTCTTCAACGCAATCATCGCCGCAATTCTTCCCGTCTGTTCAAGATTTTTTTTGTTTGCCGCACGATATGAAAAATACCAGCCGCTCCGGCA
>CAJOOE010000092.1 GCA_905236145.1 uncultured Selenomonadaceae bacterium | reverse complement strand
ACCGCCGCCGACTCCGTTGCCCATCGTGAACATTACCAGATCTCCGACATTTTTCCCGGCTCCCGCGACAGCCTCACCCAACGCCGCACAGTCCGCATCGTTTGCAATTCTGACCGGGCAGGGTATGACTTCGCCGAGCCTGTTTGCAAGCGGGACATCTTCCCAGCGAATATTGTTTGAGTAAATTACATGACCTTTTCTGCGGTCGATTGTTCCCGGCACTCCCACGCCGACACCGACGCACTGTTCCAAAGGTATATAGTTTTCGGCAAGGATTTTTAAAACATTTTCCGCAGTTTCGTCAATAATTTCCTCGTACCGGCGTTTCGGATTTGTCGGATATTTTTTCACGGCAAGCAGTTGGTTTTGATCGTTCACAATACCGATTGAAATTTCGGAAGAGCCGATAATCACTCCGACGCGAATCGGATTTGCTTTTTCGCGGATTGTCGTCAGAAGAGCGTCGCAAGTCCCTTCAATCTGCCAATCTCCGGCATTTGCGGGAAGGAAAATCGAATCGCCTTTTTTGTATTCGACTTTCTCTCCCTTGCAAAAAATTGTTCCTTTGCCGTCCAAAATCAAAATGCTCAAAAATGAAGTTTCGTCAACGGTTCCCTGCGTCCGGTAAGTCAGTTTTCCGTCAAGATTGAGTTTATCGACCGTGAAATAATCGCAGTCCGCGACGTGAGGATAATTTTCCGCACTGCTTACCAGAGGAATCCGGTTTGTCACGTCCAACGCCTTTTCAATGTGCAGATCGCGAAGTTTTCCGTCCGCACCGACTCTGCCGTAATCGTAAATTCTGTAAGTGACATTTGAATTTTGCTGAATTTCCGCAATCAAAATTCCCTTGCCGATTGCGTGGAGAGTGCCGGACTCGATAAAGAGGACATCGCCCTTTTTGACGGGGACGGCGTTTAAAACTTCAAGCAAGGTATTATTTTTGATTCTCTCCGCAAATTCTTCTTTTGAAATTTCCCGGCTGAAACCGTAATACAAAAATGCTCCGGGTTCCGCGTCCAAGACATACCACATTTCGGTTTTTCCGTACTGTCCTTCATTTCGGAGAGCGTAAGCGTTCGACGGGTGGACTTGAATTGAAAGGCTGTCCTTTGCGTCGATAAATTTCGCCAAGATCGGAAATTCGCGAAAACGCCGGCAATGTGTTCCCAAGACTTCCAAGCCTTCAATTTCCAGATATTCCCGCAGAGTTTTGCCGGCATATTTGCCGTTTGCGATTATTGAAGGACCGTCCGGGTGGCAGGAAAGTTCCCAAGCCTCAGCCAAAATTTCCCCGTCAAAATCCACGCCGTACTCTTCCGCGAGCCTGTGACCTCCCCACAAATAATCTTTGCAAGCCGGTTTCAATTTCAAAATCATCTGTTTACCCTCCCCAAAAATTTTATTCAAAGTCTTTGCACGATAAAGTGCGTGTTAACGGGTCTGCCGTGTTTCTCCGCGAAAAACAGCGTCGCGTCAACATAATCAAAACCTTCCCGAAAACCTGCCGCCGTCAATTTTCGGCTGATCTCTCCGAAATTGCCGACGAGCAGAAAATAAAGTTCGGTCTTGTGATTTTTCTTCATCTCTTGAATCAAAAGTTCGGTCGCGGCGGGGTGAGAGGCATCGAACATTTTTTCTTTTTCGCCTATCATAAAATGCTTTGCCATTTCTCCGAAATTTTGCGGCACGGTGAAAAAACTTCTCCGCTTGCCGCTCAATATCATTGACATCGAAATTTTCAAATTTTGTTCCTGCGTGTAAAAATCTTGCAATTCGTTATGAATCTGCCCGAAAATTTTTATATCGTACCAATCCGTCCTCATAAATGTTTCAAACCACAGCCGATTGAAAACATTTTTCGTATCAAATTCCAAAAAAATGTGGCAATAGTGATAAATTGCCGGTTGAATTTTATGATTGGCAGCTTTTCCGGGAATAGTGAGAAAATTGAATTTCGGTTGCAACTTCAAATAATTGCCGGCAAAACGATAATTCAGAATGTCTTGGTCAAAGTAGTTTAATTCGGGATGCTCACTGTAGTATACCGCTCCTTCAAAAATTATCGCTTGAATTTCGGGCTTACGCAGACAGTCCAAACTCATAAGAAGAACGCCGGAATTAAAATAATCTTCCGCTTTGACTTTGCCGGACAATATGAGCGGTTTATAAATTGTATTTTTTTGAAAATCCGAATCGATTGATATTTCCGGGGCGGCGGCGAAGGGTTTATCTTGTAAATCAATTTGCCACAGTTCATTTATATCGAGATTGACCAGAGTATCCGCGTCGAGATAAATAATTTTGTCGATATTTTCCGGAATCACGTCAACCATTAAAAGTCTGTACATCGCTCCCACACTCATGCGGGAAGTTTTTAATGCCGGGATTTTATTTTGCAAATCGTCGAGTTTATCCTTGCATTGTTTGCCGACGTTGTAAAAAATTATTTTCCGGTCGAATTTTTCGGCGAGCGTTTCAAATTTTTTCCGGTTATCTTCCGTCAAATTATCGTCCGTCAAAATGTGGACGGTGATTTTTTCTTTCGTGTGTTCAAACATCGACATAATCGACACGCCGACAAATTTTGAATAATGCCCGTCCCTGTCATAAAGTCCGTAACTGATATGAATCATGTTATCCCTCCGATTGTCAGCCGGCAATTTTTCCCGGCTCCTTCTTCTTGCGAATTTCCGGATTTACGCGAGGATT
>CAJOOE010000091.1 GCA_905236145.1 uncultured Selenomonadaceae bacterium | reverse complement strand
TTCGATGTGAAGTTAAAGTCGATTATGTTGACAGCGTGAAATGAATGTGCTTTAATAAGTTTCGTGCGGGCGTGGCGGAATCGGCAGACGCGTCGGATTTAGGATCCGATGCCGTGAGGCGTAAGGGTTCAAGTCCCTTCGTCCGCACCAGTTTTTTTTATTTTTGGCGTTCCTTTAAAGCACGTTCAATATCTCTCTTTGCCGCTTTTGCGTGAAGGTCTGCACGTTTGTCGTAAGTGTGTTTGCCGGTTGCAAGGGCAAGTTCCATTTTTGCCCGCCCGTTTTTGAAATAAACTTTGAGCGGAATGAGCGTAAAACCTTTTTCGCGAGTCTTGCCGAAAAGTTTTAAAATTTCGCCTTTGTGCATGAGCAAACGCCGACGACGCAACGGATCATGATTAAAAATATTTCCCTGTTCGTAAGGGCTGATGTGCATGTGTTCGACAAAAATTTCGCCGTCTTTTACTTCGGCGTAACTGTCTTTCAAATTTGCCTTTCCGGCTCTCAAACTCTTTACTTCCGTTCCCTTCAGTTCTATTCCGGTTTCGTAAGTTTCATGTATGAAATAGTCGTGACGTGCTTTTCGATTTTCACACGCGATTTTTATTGAATCGTTTTTCATTTTATCAACCTCCGAATCGACACAAATACTACTACAACAAACCGGTTTCGTCTATATTTCCTGCAGGAAATTTTCGGCTTTGCGGGAAAAGTAACCGGGAAAATTATTTTTGAGAGGGAAATTTGAAAATGAATTTGATTTTTTCCGGCGGCGGTACCGGCGGTCACATTTACCCCGCACTTACGCTTTTGAACACGGTAAAAGAAAAAAATCCGGACGCAAATTTTTTGTACGTCGGGACGGAGCAGGGGCTTGAATCGGATATTGTTCCGAAAGCCGGCATAAAATTTTCGGCGTTGAATTTGGAAGGCGGCTTTGAACGTCACTTCACGCTTGAAAACATTCACCGTGCCGCAAATGCTCTGATGAGCGTTCGGCAGGCTTTTAAAATTATCGAAAAATTTAAACCGGCGGCTGTCGTGGGGACGGGCGGTTATGTTTGCGGGCCGATACTCCTTGCCGCGAGTCTGTCAAAAATTCCGACGCTGATTCAGGAGCAAAACGCAATCGCCGGAATAACGAATAAAATTTTGTCGAAGTTTGTTTCAAAAATTGCGGTCGGCACCGAGGCGGCTTTAAAATATTTTCCGCAAGAAAAAACCGTTTACACCGGCAATCCCATTCGCAAGGAAGTTTTGGCGGCAAGTCGCGAGGACGGCTTGAAAAAATTTGCCTTCGCTCCGGACAAGCCGGTTATTTTGATTTCCGGCGGCAGCAGAGGGGCAAGGAGCATAAATCTTGCCATGATCGACGTTTTGAAAAAGGCGGCGGAAAATCCTTCCGCTCAATTTCTTCATGTCACCGGCAAAGCGGAATTTGAAAGCGTCACGGAAAAATTGAAGGAAGTCGGATTAAACACGGAAAATTTGCCGGATCACATAAAAGTCGTCCCCTATCTCTATGATATGCCGCAAGCGATGGCTATGGCAGATTTGGCGGTATTCAGAGCGGGAGCGACCGGAATTGCCGAATTGACTGCACGGGGAGTCCCGGCGATTTTGATACCTTTCCCCTTCGCGGCGGAAAATCATCAGGAACACAACGCACGGGCTTTATCGGAAGTCGGAGCGGCAAGGTTGATTTTAAACAAGGATTTAAATTCGGAAATTTTATCGGGAAATATCGAAGAACTTTTGAAAAATCCGGAAGAACTCAAAAAAATGGCGGCGGCAAGCAAGTCATTGGGAAAACCGGACGCGGCGGAAAAAATTTCGGAAATGATTTTGTCGCTTGCAAAAAAATGAGGACGGGCGAAGATGAAAGCAGTTTTTTTGAAAAAGTTACCGGCGGTAATTTTTTCGGCGTTGATGTTTTCCGGTCAACCGGCAAATGCCGTACCTTTGACTTTGAATTTGCAAGATTCGGATTTGCGGGCGGCGATAATGATGGTTGCCCGAGCGGGAAAAATAAATGTGGCGTTGGACGATTCGGTCAGAGGAAATATTTCCGTTTCCGCAGAAAATCTGGAGCCGTCGCAGATTTTGGACATTATTGCCAAGACGGCAAATTTAAAACTTGTCCGCGATTCCGGCGTTTGCATGATAACGGCAAATTTCAAAAATTCTTCCTTCATGCAAACATACGTTTTCCCGGTGAAATACGGAAATGCGGAAATTTTGAAACAGGCGATTATAATGTCGCTGGACGCGGAGACGGAAACAGTTCCCGACAATATCACGCGGACGCGAAACAGGGACGGATCTTACACGGACAAAATAAATTATTTCGGCGAGGATAATTTTTCCGGCAACGGTTCGACGCGGAGCAAAAATATTTCGCGGGAAGACAGAGTTTTCGTAAATCCGGAAGTCAACTCGATCGTACTTTTCGGCACTTCCTCAGAATATGAGCGGGTAAAAAAACTTTTGGAAAATATGGACGTGGAATTGAAACAGGTTTCCGTCGAGGCGAAAATTTTGGCGATAGACAAAAACGCATCGAAAAATTTGGGTGTCGAGTGGATGTGGTCAACCCTTCCCCAATACCCGGAGAGACGTAACAACAACTATACAACGGCGAATACGGACGGAAGTATAACGCGGTTTGAAGATTCCACTTACACGCGGAACGCCGACGATTCAACCGGCTACGGAATTGTAAGATTCGGACGCGGTCCGGAAAATGTTCCGTTTGAATGGTATTACGGAGCGAAAATAAATGCGTTGGTCACGGACGGCAAGGCAAAAATTTTGTCCCGCCCGAATGTAACGACCGTGCAGGGAAAAGAGGCTGTGATAAAAGTCGGAAGTTCCGTCCCGATTCCCCGCTATCAAACGACAAACTCAACGACGACGACTTCAATGGAATATCGCGACGCCGGAATTATTTTGAAGTACACGCCCGGAGTAAACGCCGACGGAACGATTACCGCGAAAATTGAAACGGAAGTCAGCACTCCGCAATACATTCCGGATTTAAAAGCCTATCAATTCAATACCCGTTCGGCAGTGACGACCGTCACGGTAAAAAACGGGGAGCCGATGATTATCGGCGGGCTTATCGGAGCCGAGGACGGAAAGAGTGTAAGCAAAATTCCTTTTCTCGGTGACCTGCCGATTTTGGGAGCGTTGTTCAAAAATTACAAAAAAAATAAATCCGAATCCGAACTGCTGATTTTTTTGACGGCTCATGTTTTGGACAATTCCGGAAAAGGATTTCGCTATTCTCCGGAAGATAAATGAGGTTGTACGGCGGGAAGAAAAGTCTGTAGGAGCGTCGGAATATCGGCAATCTCCGGACACACCGATACCGGGAGAGGGTCAATCGTTCGCGGGATTGTATTCGATAATTTTTATTCCCGGATGACGATTTAAATTTATTTCCGTTCCGTCCTCCGCAGTGAGTATCGGCAGAGAAGAAAAATCTTTCGGATAAAAAACAACGCGACATTCAAGCCCGTTATTCAACAAAACCGTCGATCCGATAAGCGAATCTTTTATTCGCGTCAAAAGCGGTATGCATACAACCGGATCGAAAGTCGAATAAATTTCTTTGATAAAATAATTTATCGCGTCGAACGGCGTATTTTTTACGCGACCGGGACGCTCCGAAGTCAAATTGTCATAAGCGTCGGCGACGGCAACAATTCTCGCGAACGGGTGAATACTTTCTCCTTTCAGAGCGTTGGGAAAACCGGATCCGTTCATTCTTTCGTGATGAGCCAGTGCGACTTCCGGAACAGGATCCGCAAAATTCGCTTTTTTCAAAATATCGTAGCCGTTTTGACAGTGATCCGTATACGCTTTCAAATCGTCGCCTTTGAAATTCTCCGGATTTTTTCCGACAAGTCTGTCGGGAAATTTTATTTTTCCTATGTCGTGCAAAAAAGCGGCGGTGACGATCACCCGAATTTCTTCCCAGTTGAAACGCATCCACTTTGCAATAATTCCCGCCAAAATCGAAACTCTTTCCGAGTGAAGAGCGACGGTTGTATTTAAATGCCCGAGTTTGAAAAGATAGTCAACGGAGCCGGCGTTGTCGGCAAGCGGCAGGACGTGGGCGGCAAGTTTCGCGGCGGTTTCATTCGCGGATTTACCTTCCTGCAATTCGGAAAAAACTTCGTCGGCAAGTTTTGAAACTTTGTCGAAATCATGCTTAAAAGCCGAGTCTCTTTTCAAAACTGCGGACGCCTGCTGAAAATTTTTGCTGAGGTCAAAATCGTCTTTTATGTGGACAACCGGAATATCCAAAAATTTCAGCCTGGTAATATGTGCGTTGTTAAGCTCGGTTCCTTCGGACAAAACAACTATCATATCGGAATTTGTAACAGTCCTTGCCAATATCATTCCCGGCTCAAGTCGCTCGACCGATACAGCTTTCATGTTAAAACCTCGCTTTCAATCAAAAATCGTTGCCGTGATTATTCTGCAATTTCCCGCAATAATCCTGCCGGCTTTTTGTACCGGAAAGACGCAAAAAAAATCGGGAATCGTTTTTCGCACGACTCCCTGTTTTTGTTTTTGTGAAACATTTTCAGCTTTTTTTGTAGCGTTTGTTGAATTTTTCAATTCTGCCGCCGGCTTTGACATCGCGACGTGCACCGGTGAAGAACGGGTGACATTTTGAGCAAACATCGACACGCAATTCTTGTTTCGTGGAACCGGTCTTGAATGTATTTCCGCAACCGCAGGTAACGGTAGCCTCATAATATTTCGGATGTATTCCTTCTTTCATTTTTTTACACCTCACTTGAAAATAATGAACAACGCGGCTATAATACAACTGTTTTGAAAAAAAATCAAGTAAAAAAGGGGATTGAAAATTTATGTTTGAAGAATTTCGTTGCAGTGTATGCCACCGAACAATAAAAATGAAAACGCGTTACGATCTGCCGGTTTACGATTCAAATACCGGATTTGCCATTTGCAAAGATTGTATCCGCAACATAAACAATTTTTTGGACGATCAAGAGAATGAGGAAAGAGAGTCGTCAAAGAAGGATTTGCAAAAATCTTTGGCTGACCTCTTGGTGAAAAACAAGCCGCACATTATCAAGGCTTATCTCGACGAATTTATAATCGAACAGGACAGGGCAAAAAAGATTCTCTCCGTCGCCGCATACAATCATTACAAGAGAATGAAATACGACATGGAACACGATGAAAAAGGTGCGGACGAAATCGAAAAATCCAACGTAATAATTATGGGCCCGACAGGCTGCGGCAAGACCGCTCTTTTGAGTCACCTTTCAAAACTCCTGGACATTCCTTTTGCCGTGACCGATGCATCAAGTTTGACCGAGGCGGGTTTTGTCGGATCGGACGTTGAAGTCGCTGTCAGAAATCTTTATTACGCCGCCGGCAAGGATATTGAGAAGGCGGAACACGGAATTATTTATCTTGACGAGTTCGACAAAATTGCCCGCAAGTCCGGAGAAAACAATTCGATAACGGCGGATCCCGGTCATGAAGGCGTTCAGCAGTCGCTCTTGAAAATGCTTGA
Source organism: uncultured Selenomonadaceae bacterium (assembly GCA_905236145.1). GTDB lineage: Bacteria > Bacillota > Negativicutes > Selenomonadales > Selenomonadaceae > Quinella. The sequence continues at coordinate 6,053 of CAJOOE010000091.1, read as the reverse complement.
GGGCAGTGTCGTGGAATTTACCGCACGCGGTCAGAGAAAACATCCGGAGGCTCCCACGATAAAATTGAACACGAAAAATATTTTATTCATAGTCGGCGGGGCATTTGTCGGCATTGACAAAATTATTGCAAAGAGATTGAAGAAGGGCGATATAAATATCGGTTTCGGTGCGGAAGTCGCAGCAAAAGACGACGATTCAAAATTTGACGAACTGATTCACCAAGTACGCCCGGAAGATTTGATGAAGTACGGAATAATCCCGGAAATTATCGGACGACTTCCGGTAATTTGTACTCTGGAAACTCTGGACGAGGACGCTCTGCTCCGAATTTTGACCGAGCCGAAAAATGCTCCGGTCAAGCAGTACGAAAAACTTTTGGCCATGGACAACGTAAAATTGGAATTTGAGGAGTCCGCTCTTCGTGCAGTCGCGAAACTTGCCATCGAAAGAAAAACCGGTGCCCGTTCTTTGAAAGGCATTATCGAGGATACAATGCTTGACGTTATGTTCGACATTCCGAAATCCGACACGCCGCGAAAAGTTATCGTTACGGAAGATTGCATTACCGGCGAAGGCAAGCCGAAAATTGTCGAACTTGACGAAGTTGACTTGAAAAAGGTTGCCTGACAAAAAAATTTTTTTAAAACGACCGGAGACTGCAGGGAGAGGTTGACAGACGAGATTTCACCGGACTTTCAACAAAAATTCCCGCAATATTTTTAAAGCCGTCGCCGTCGAAATTCCGGAAGGATCGTAAGGCGGCGAGAGTTCGACAAAATCCGCCGCAATCAAATTGCAATTTTCCGCAACCTTAAAAATCGCCTGCAAAAGTTCCCGGTAACTTACGCCGCCCGCCTCCGGAGTCCCCGTTCCCGGAAAAATTCCGGGATCCAGCACGTCCAAGTCAACTGTCAAATAAACCGGCGTATTTCCCAAATTTTTTACGACTTCATCAAGTCCGGTGAAGTCGAATTTTTGCATTTGCGTATGAGTGCGGGCAAAAATAAATTCCGATCTGTCCCCGCTCCTTATCCCGAATTGAAAAATTTTTCCGTCGCCCAAAATGTCATAAACTCTGCGAATGACCGTTGCATGAGAAAGTTTCGCTCCCAAGTAATCGTCACGGAGATCTGCATGAGCGTCAAAATGTATGACGGCAAGCGACGGAAATTTTTTTGCCGCCGCCCGAATCGCTCCCAAAGTCACCAAATGTTCCCCGCCGAGCATGACGGGGAATTTTTCGTCGGACAAAATATTTGCCGTAAAATTTTCTATGTCGGCAAGTGCGGAATTTGTATCGCCGAAACAAAGTTCCAAGTCCCCGCCGTCAAAAATTTTCATATCCGTCAAATCTTTGTCCAGTGTCGGGCTGTAAGTTTCAAGCCCGTAAGATTCGGCTCTCATTGTCCGGCTTGCAAATCTTGCACCCGGTCTGTATGAAGTGGTCGAGTCGAAAGGCGAGCCGAAAATTACAATTTTTGATTCTTCGTAAGCGGCATCGCAGGCCAAAAAAGTTTCAACATTTCTTTCCGGTTTCATAAAATTTTCTCTCTCAAATTGCAAGACTCATCAGAACGTCACCGGAGTCAAGATCGAAAATTTCAATTTTGTCGTCGGTGATGACTGCGGCTGAAGTTTTTTTGTCCTCGCGATTGGTGAGGTACGGGGAAATTGTGCCGGGATTGAGGAAAACGGTGTTGCCGCGTTTCTCCAAAACATTTTTGTGGACGTGTCCGGTTATAAAAATATCCGCTTTCAAGTGAGCCGCCATCTCATCTTTTTCCGCATCGGTATTGACCGTGTGACCGTGAGTCACGACAATTCTTTTTCCGCCGGCGTAAACGTAAGCGTAAGGGGCTTGAATCGGCAGATTTATAACCATTTGATCCACTTCCGAATCACAGTTGCCGCGACAAATGATTATCGGAGTTTCCGACTCGTTAATCATTTTCGCCAACGCTTTCGGGGCGTAATCGTCGCCTTTGCAATTCGGATTGTTGGGCCCGTGATTCAAAACATCGCCGGCGTGAAGAATCATGTCCGCACCTTCAAAAAATTTTTCACAGGCAAGAGAAAACCTTCCCGCATATCCGTGAGTGTCGCTGATAACTCCGATTTTCATTTTAAAACTCTCCTTTGTTTTTAATAATACACTGACGCACTTATCTCAAATATTCGCCGCGAATGTCCTCTGTCGGCGGGGCAATCGGATATTTTCCGCTGAAACAGGCATCGCAAATTTTCAAGCCGCCGGACAATTCCGGCAAAGATTCCGGCGGCAGGTACCCCAAAGAATCGGCACCGATAATTTTACAAATCTCCTCGACAGATCGCCCGTGAGCTATCAACTGCTCTTCATTCGGAATATCTATGCCGAAGTAGCAGGGGTGATAAAAAGGCGGTGAAGAAACTCGCATGTGTACTTCCTTTGCACCGGCATTTTTCAGCATGGTGACAATTTGATCGCTCGTCGTTCCTCTTACAATCGAATCGTCGATCATTATAATTCGCTTGCCTTTGACGACTTCGTGCAGAACGTTCAATTTAACTTTTACACTTTGAACGCGGCTTGACTGTTGCGGCTTGATGAAAGTTCTGCCGACGTAAGTATTTTTTGTAAAAGCTATGCCGTAAGGAATACCGGACTCCAGGGCGTAACCGACCGCCGCCATATTCCCGGATTCCGGAACACCGACAACCAAATCCGCCTCTACCGGGTGAGTTTTTGCCAAAATTCTCCCGGCAATCACTCGCGAACGGGTTACACTCATTCCGTCGAAAGTGGTATCCGGGCGGCAGAAATAAATGTATTCGAAAATGCAACGTGCCTGTTTTTCGGGCGGCAGTGCAAGTTCCAAATTTGATTCTATTGTCCCGTTCGCGTTTATCGTCACAACTTCGCCCGGCAAAACGTCGCGGATAAATTTTGCGTTAATCGTTTCCAACGCACAATTTTCGGAAGTTATTATGTAAGAGTTTCCGGTTTTTCCTATGACCAGCGGACGAAATCCCCAAGGATCTCTGGCTCCGATAAGTTTTCGGGGACTTGCGATAACCAGAGAATACGAGCCGATAATTTTCTTGAGAGCTTGGACGGTTGCCGCTTGGACGGAAGGAGTTTTCACCCTTTCGCGGGCAATATGATAAGCAATGGTTTCCGTGTCCGTCGTCGTCCGGAAAATCGCGCCGTTTAAAGCAAGTTCCCGCCGAAGTTCCGGAGTGTTGACGATATTGCCGTTGTGAGCAAGCATTAAAGTCCCTTTTATGTAAGCCAAAACAAGCGGTTGAGCATTTTCGAGAGTGGAGCCGCCGGCAGTCGAATATCGAACGTGACCTACTCCCAAATTTCCTTTGAGCGGCAATAAATTATGTTCTCGAAAAACTTCATTGACACGCCCCAAGCCTTTATGACAGTCAACCTTGTCTTTGCCGTTGAAAGTATTCGTTACCGCAATTCCCGCACTTTCCTGCCCGCGATGTTGAAGAGCGTACAAGCCGTAATAAATGGTTGAGGCAACGTTGCCGCCGTCAAGATCGTACATTCCGAAAACTCCGCAAGCCTCGCCGACCGGTTTTTCCGCTGTTCCGAAATCCATACACAATTCCTCCGGTTAATTTTTTCAAATATTAAATTTGTTTTCGGGTTGTTTTTTTCTGCCAACTTTTCAATTCCCCTGCAAAGAAAATCGTCAATATTTATTTTCCGGTCACCGGTTACATATTTCCCTCCGGCAAAAAATGTAACCGGACCGAAAACTGCGAGCAAAAATTTTTTCGGTTGATTTTTTGCCCGGATACTGTAAAATATATTTTAAAGTTTGCAGAAAGTTTTTGAAGGGAGCTAAAAAAAATGAGCGACAACAACAATTCAAAATTTCAACCCACGCCGCATAACAGTGCAAGAATCGGAGATATTGCCGAACGTGTACTTTTGCCGGGAGATCCTCTGCGTGCAAAATTCATAGCGGAAAATTTTCTCGAAGATGTCCGGCAATATAATGAAGTCCGTGCCGCATACGGTTTCACCGGAAAATATAAAGGCGTTCCGGTTTCGATTCAGGCGACGGGCATGGGTATTCCTTCATTTTCTGTTTACGTTCAAGAATTGGTTGACTTTCACGGCGTGAAAAAATTGATTCGCGTCGGCTCATGCGGTGCGATGCACAAAGATTTGAAATTGCGTGATGTTCTCGTCGCACAGGGAGTTTCGACCGATTCATCGATCGTCAGAAATACACTCGGGGACGCAGTGAATTTTTCGCTTATCGCCGATTACGATCTTTTGAGCAAGACTGTGGAAAATGCGAAAAATTTAAACCTTCCGGTTAAGGTCGGCAACGTGTTTTGCACGGACAGATTTTATAACGACTATGACGATGTAAACGGAGTTTTCGGGGACGGGAAAAAAAGTTTCAACGACAGGCTCCGCAATCACGGCATTTTGGCGGTGGAAATGGAGTCGGCAGCACTCTATCTGATTGCCGCCGCCGCCGGAGTCCGATCTCTTGCGGTTTTCACGGTCAGCGATCATCTCTTGTTAAAAGAATATTGCACTGCGGAAGAACGTCAAAATTCTTTCGGCGATATGATTAAACTTGCTTTGGAAACGATTATCGAAGATTGACGAAAAAATTTTTTTGAAAATTTACGAGGCTTTGAACATGAGCGACGAAGTTTTGTTGAAGGTTGAAAATCTTACAAAAAAATTCGGCGAAGTCGTCCCGCTGAAAAATGTAAATTTTGAAATTCGCAAAGGTGATATAATTTCCGTCATAGGCCCTTCCGGCACCGGAAAATCAACTTTGCTGAAAACTCTCAATCTGCTTGAACCGATCGATTCCGGGAAAATTTTTTTTCACGGCGAAAATATAACTTCACCGGAATGTAATTCAAATATTGTCCGACAAAAAATCGGAATGATCTTTCAATCGTTCAATCTTTTTTCTCACATGACGGTAACGGAAAATATCACGATTGCACCGATTGAATTGAAAAAAATTCCAAAAGACGAGGCTTGCGAACTTGCCAAAAAACTTTTGAAACGCGTCGGACTTTTGAGCAAGGCGGACAGTTATCCGGACGAACTGAGCGGCGGTCAGCAGCAGAGAGTTGCCATAGTTCGCGGCTTGGCCATGGAGCCGGAAATTTTACTTTTCGACGAACCGACTTCCGCTCTTGATCCGACAATGGTCGGCGAAGTCGAAACGGTTATTCGCAAAGTTGCCGAGTCCGGGACAACGATGATGATTGTCACCCACGCTCCGGAATTTGCCCGACAAATTTCAAACCGCGTTTTTTATTTGGACGAAGGCGGGATTTATGAAGAAGGAACGCCGAAACAAATTTTTGACAATCCGCAACGCGAAAAAACCCGGCAATTTGTTTCCGGTTTGAAAATTTTGGAATTTGTCATTGATTCGCACGACTTTGATTTTCCGGGAGTTTACACGAAGTTTGAAGAATTTTCCCTGCAAAACGATCTTTCACGCAAGCAGAAAAACAATCTGTTTTCCGTTTTTGAAGAGGTTGTCGTCAATATGCTTTTGACGCAACTGCCGGACGATTTGCCGATTAAAATTAAAGTCGAGTATTCAAGAAAAAGCAGCACGGCAAAAATTTTTTTTGAGTACATCGGAGAAAAATTTGATATAATGTCCGGCGGCGATGAAATTGCGGAGGCGATAGTCAAAGGGCGTTCGGAAAAAATCGAATATTCTTTTGACGATAATGCGGAATTTAGAAACAAATTGACAATCGTCGTCAAATAAATTTTAAGAGGAGAATTTAAAGTGAAGTATTTTACAAGAGTCCTGATTTTTTGCCTGGCGGTCTGCACGATTTTTTCGGGTTGCTCCGAAGATACTGCAGAGAAAATAAAAAATACCGTCAAACTCGGTATGATCGCTCAAATGAACGCAACGCCGGAACAGATGGACGAAGTCATGGAAATTATGGGTGTCGATACGGCAACGACTTTTTACGACAATTTCAATTCCATGCAGGCGGCTTTGTCGGCAAAGAAAGTTGACGAAATTCAAACACATCGCAGCGT
>CAJOOE010000090.1 GCA_905236145.1 uncultured Selenomonadaceae bacterium | reverse complement strand
GAATTCCCCATTTCATTAAGTTTGTCGCGAAGAGCCGTCAATTCGACTTTTCTGTCTTCAAGCATAAAAATCACTTCCCTAAAAAAATTTTTGTATGTGTGAATTTTTACCGGAAAATTTACTTACCGGCAACCGGTTTACAAAATTTACGTGTTCATTCGATTAAACCATTCGGTAAAAAGTTTTTCGTATGCCGGAATACGTTCGGCAATTTTTTTTATCAAATCTTCGTTGTATGTGTGTGAAGTCAAATTTCTGTCGTTCGCCGCCTCAAGCAAATTTTCGGTTTCCTCGTCTGTAAACATTCCGATTTCCCGGAACAGGCGAATAACTTTTTTCGGCGAAAGCACTTCAATTTCTTCATAACGAGCCAAATAATCCTTGCCGCACTTCCAAAGAATATCGAAAGTAAATTCAAATCTCCGGATCATTCCGTCGCGTTCAATATCCGACAAATTTTCTTTTTCCGCAATTTCCTTCAGACGTTGCAAAGCGTTGCCGGCAAGTTTCATTCTTTCGTTTAATTCCACAGTATTCCGTCCCTTCTTATCGCCTTTATGATATTTTCGGACGCAAATTGCATATCGACGACATCGACTCTGTAAGGGATTGTCGATTCTTCCAAAAAATCCCGGAGATCGTCAATTTTAATTCTGTTTGACTTTCCGGCATATTCGACAGCTATGTCAACGTCGGAACTTCTGCGAAAATCCCCTCTTGCCCGTGAGCCGAAAAGATAAATTTTTGCATCTTCGCCGGACATAAATTCATTGACAAGCTGCCGCGTTTTTTCAAGATAAATATCATTCATAAATTATTTTCTCCCGTCACCAGGGCAGAGGAGTCATCGGAGTGACAACGCCGAATTTATAACCCCAATCTTTCAAAAGGTGAATCAATTCCGGCAGAGCCTTTACGGTTTCCTCTTTCCCGGAATTTGAGTGCATTAAAATTATCACCGTTTTCGGCGGATTTTTTCCCAGTTGATTCAATACATGATTTATTTGAGTCGAGGCGTCGGGACATTCGCCGGTCGCGTCTTCGGTGCTTACATTCCAGCCGTGTTCAACATATCCCATTGCCTTTATCATCGGCCAATAATTTTCCGTGAACATTCCCGCACTTCCTCCGGGAGCACGAATTATCAGAGGACGAACGCCGATAATTTTCATTATAACATCGTCCGTCTTGTACATCTGCACGACAAAATTCCACGGAGCGGCGTAAAGGTCATTGTAATCATGGTTGTAGCTGTGATTTCCTATCGCGTGACCTTCTTCAAAAATTCTCTTCAAGACCCCGGGATTTTTTTCCGCCATGTACCCGAGAACATAAAAAGTCGCGGGAACCTGTTCATTTCGCAAAATATCCAAAATTGCGGGCGTGTTCTTATCGTCCGGTCCGTCGTCGAAAGTCAGATAGACGATCGAAAATTTTTCAAACGGCTGCAAGTCCGGCAAACTCATCGGCAAATTTTCCGCCTGCCGCTCCCATATTCCGTAAGCATCATAAACCGGCTTGTTGAACTCCTGCAGTTGAAGGTTTGAAAAATCTTTATTTGCAATATAAAATTTATCGGACTTCGGAATTTTCTTCTCCGGCTTTTTCGGAGCGGCGACTTGTTCCGGCTCCGGGTTTTCCTCCTGCACCGAAATATCGGAACAGCCGGAGAGAAGAAAAGTAAAAATCAAGAAAGCCGACAAAAAAAATTTACTCATTACAACGACCTCGCGAAAACAAAAAAAAATTTATTGCTTTGTACTTATTAAACAAAATGGTGCGATTGGTGCGATTCGAACGCACGACCTGCTGCTTAGGAGGCAGACGCTCTATCCTGCTGAGCTACAACCGCACATAATTTAAATTTCATTTACAGTTTACACAAAGTCTTTTGATTTGACAAGTATTTTTTTAAGTCATTCCGTCCCGGTCAACATTTCCAATTCTTCCGGAGTGACGGCGGTCGATTCCATATCTTTCAAAACTTTCTCTCTGTCCGAATTTTCTTCCGGCGATTCTTCAATTTTTTCGGAAACTTTTTTTCTCGGATTGCGGACGGATTTTTTTTCTTCGACTTTCGCCGACTCTTCATCAAAATTCAGTTCGTCGGCAAAAATCCACCGGAAAGCCTCCTCCGCATCTTTCACCGGGTGAATATTCAAGCCCAAATGCCAACGGGGAATATCTTTTGCGTTTTCTTTCGGAATCACCAAAGTTTTTATTCCCGCCTGTTTCGCACCGTAAGCCTTTTCAAAAACTCCTCCGACCGGACGGACTTTTCCCTGCAGTGAAATTTCGCCGGTGACGGCAACGTCCTGCCTTATTCTTTTGCCGGTGACCGCACTGACCAACGCCGCCAAAATTGCCGTGCCGGCACTGGGACCGTCGATATTCCCGCCGCCTATTACATTTATATGTACGTCGAAATCGTGAATATCTTTGCCTGTAACTTTTCGCAAAACCGATGCGGCATTGAAAACGGAATCTTTTGCCATTGAGCCGGCAGTTTCGTTAAATCGGATTGTTCCCTTGCCTTTTTCCGACGCGGGAAAGACAACCGCCTCAATTTCAATGACCGAGCCGACGTAACCGCTGACCCCCAAGCCGAAAATATGACCGACCGCAGACTTTGCCGACGCTTTTTTTGTGACGTACTGAAAAAGTCTGCTGACCTGTGCGACTTCATAAATATTTTGCTTGGTAATTTTTACCGGAGGTTTTTTATCCAAATCGACTTTTTTCTCAAGTTCCACGCCTTCAGCCTCCGCCGCCTGTTCAAGTGCAAGACTGTACGCGTCCGCCAAAATATTTATCGCTTTCCTGCCTTCGATTGTATATTCGCTGATCGTTTCCGCTATTCCCTCGTCAAGTTCGACGTTCAATTTTTTCGCGGCATTGTGAATTATATCGACGATATTCAGCGGGGTCAAAGGCTCGAAATAAATTTCCGCACAGCGGGAACGCAGAGCCGGATTTATCGCGTTTGATTCTCTGGTCGTCGCTCCGATTAAAACGAAATCCGCCGGCGCACCTTTTTCAAAAAGCATTTTTATATAGAGCGGGACTCTTTCGTCGGAAGGATCGTAATAAGCAGATTCAAAGTAAGCCCGCTTGTCCTCCAAAACTTTTAAAAGTTTATTCTGCAACATCAAATCCATTTCGCCTATTTCGTCGATAAACAAAATGCCGCCGTGAGCCTCCGTGACCATGCCGGGTTTCGGCTCCGGTACACCGCTTTCAGCCAAAAGTTTTTGAGCGCCCTGATAAATGGGGTCGTGAACGGAGCCGATTAACGGATTTGTGACATCGCGGGGATCCCAACGCAAAGTTGTTCCGTCCGTTTCGACAAAAGGAGCGTCGGCTTTGAAAGGACTGTTTGCCGTTCCCCTGACGGACTCCAAGACAAGCCGGGCGGCAGTGGTTTTTCCGACGCCCGGAGGACCGTATAAAATCAAATGTTGCGGATAAGGCGACGCGAGTTTTGCCCGCAAAGACTTTACCGCCCGTTCCTGCCCGACAATTTCTTCCAAAGTTTTCGGGCGTAGAAGTTCCATAACCGATTGCGTCAATTTTACTTTGTCGAGTTTTTCCAATTCTTCGCGTTTTTGTTTGTCGTGCGGAGATTCGTCGCCGGGATTTTCTTCCTTGAGGATTTGCAACTTCATATCTTTGACGTATTCGTTGTGATCTTTCTCAAGTTTTTCGTTCAACTTCTTTTCGATCTTGTCCTCAAAAGTTCGCCGTGCCATTATGTCGGCGAGTTTTTCGGAAATTTTTATTATTTCGAGTTGATATTCGGATTTTGCGGGGGCGGGGCCCAAAGTCGGATTTTCTTCCAAAATTCTCTTCAGGGCCAAAATTCTTTCGCCCGGATCATGCGAGCGGACATACCGGAGCGAGTCCATTTTCCCCGCCTGCAAGACCAATCTGTCGGAGCCGAAAACGTCCGAAACTATCGAATAAAGAGCGTTGATTTCCCGGTCAAGTTCGTTTTCCGCACGAACCGGAACGACAACCGGATTTTTATTGCCGCCGAATATTTTTTTTACTTTCTTCCAAATATTGTCAGCCACTTCAACCCTCAACAACTTCCACTTTAATTTTGCTTGTGACTTCCGGATGAAGTTTAATCACCGCATCATAAATGCCGGTGCCGGTGACTTCGCCGGAAATTGAAATTTTGCGTTTGTCGATATTTATTTTGTGATCTTGATTCAGAGCCTTCGCAACATCACTGCCGCCGACGGAGCCGAAAAGTTTTCCGTCCTTGCCGATTTTCACGGGGACTTTGACGGTGACTTTTTCAAGCTGAGAACCGAGAAGTTTTGCCTCGTCCGCCTCCTGTTGAATTTTGCGGGCCTTGTTTGCCGCTTTGACTTTTGCGTCGTTTACATTCCCGGCGGTCGCGGGCAGAGCCAATTTTTTCGGCAAAAGAAAATTTCTGCCGTAGCCGTCCGAAACTTCCACAATTTCGCCTTTCTTGCCCACATTCTTTACATCTTCCTGCAATATGACTTTCATTTTAAAATTACCTCCCCGTTTAAATGCCGGCGGTTTCAAAAAATTCGATTGACAAAATAAAGATGGTCGGAGCAACAGGATTTGAACCTGCGACCCCCTGCTCCCAAGGCAGGTGCTCTGCCAAACTGAGCTATGCCCCGAACACCGGCAAATTTTACACAAACATTTTTTTGCTGTCAAGTTTTTGCAGGGAATTGTCAACGTCGGAAGAAATTTTAAATCGAAAGAAATTGACTTGAGGGGGAAGAAGTTTTTGATTAAGCAAATTTTTTTTATGGGGTTGTTGATGCTCTTTGCTTTTTACAATTTTCCGGCAGAGGCGGCATCGGTCGGAGACGGCAAAAAAATTTTGTATGTGCCGCTCGACAGCAGACCGGTAAATTTAAAACAGGCGAAAGAAGTTGCGGAAAAAACCGGCTATGAAATTTTAACGCCGCCGGAAGAATTTTTGGGGACTTTGGAAAATTACGGCGAACCGGAAAAAATTTTGAATTGGCTGAACGAAAACGCTTTCGGAGCGACTGCGGCGGTAATTTCTTCGGACTCGATAATTTACGGAAGTTTGGTAGGGTCGCGAATGCACAATCTTGAGCCGGAAGAAATTTTAAATCGTGCGGCAAAGTTGAAACAATTCCGGGAAGATTTTCCGAACTTGCCGATTTATGTTTTCGGGACAATTATGAGGACTCCCCGCTCCGGATCAAATTCAAGTGCGGAGCCGGCATATTACAAGGAGTACGGTGCGAAAATTTTTGAGTACACGGTTTACAAGGATATGGAAGAAACCGGAAATTTGTCCGGGCGAAACAAGAGAAAAATGCGTCGGCTCGAAAAGGAAATTCCCGCCGAATATCTTGCGGATTGGCTGAACCGCCGCAAAAAAAACTACGCTGCCCACGAATATTTGATTGACGAAGTAAAAGCCGGGACTTTCGATTATTTTCTCTTGGGTTGCGACGACAGTGCAATTTTTTCGCAAACTCACCTTGAAAGCCGGCATTTGACGGAGTACGGCAAAGATTTGGAAAATTGGCGGTTTATCGTGACTTCCGGAGCGGACGAACTCGGAATTTTGATGCTCGGTCGGGCGATAAACAAAGACTTGAATGAAATTCCCTTTGTTGCCGCCGTTTACAATGAAGGCACGGGAGCAAAGACAATTCCGGATTATTGCAACGAAGAAATTGGAATTTCCCTGAGAGCCGCGACTTTTGCGGTCGGCGGGTTGCCTGTTCCTTCGCCGGAAAAAGCCGATCTGATTGTCGCGGTAAGCACGAATATAAACGGCAAGACCGAAGATTCTTCCTCGCCGAAAAATACGATAAAGCCGCGAAGAAGTACAAAAAAATTTATGTCGGTTCTGAAAAATTTGCCGGTTGAAATTTCCCGCGTGGGAATTGCGGATATTGCTTTCGGAAACGGTGCGGACAATGCACTCATGGAGCAGCTGAGGAAAGAAAATTTGCAGTTCAAAATAAATTCTTACGGCGGCTGGAATACGGCGACGAACAGCTCCGGTTTTTTAATCGGCACCGGAGTTTTGACAAAGTTCATGACGCAAAGGCAAAAAAATTCTCTCCTGATAACCCGATATCTTGACGACTGGGGTTATCAGGCAAACGTCCGGCAGAAAACCGATCCGATTTTTTGGAAAATGCAGAGTGAGGGAAACAAGGCCGGGTTGCCGGAGGCTGAAGAAAAAGCCGGCGAATTGATGAAAAAGTTTGTCGAAGAAAATTTGATTCTGCCGCCCGGCGACGTTCTCGACAATATCAAAGTGACTTTCCCTTGGGAGAGGAGATTTGAGTGCGACGTTAATTTTAATTTTTTTTGACGGGAGGAAGTATCGCATTTGAATATAAATTTTGTGGACAATAATAAGCGAATATGTTATTTTATTCGTGACCGGCTTATGATGCAGGAGTGATAGACCGCCGGAGGCGGCTGCAGTTTAGTTTTCAGTCCTGTTACCTGTGAATCAAAATTATAGCCCCGCTTGCGATTCGGGCAAGACACGGTAACACTATGGGACGGCGATGTTTTCAGCGAGCCGGAGGACAGACAGACAAATTTTTTTTGAAAGGTGGTTTGTAATTAAAATTGCAAGTAGTCCGAAAGTGATAAATTTCGCACGAGTTTCTTAACTTTTG
>CAJOOE010000089.1 GCA_905236145.1 uncultured Selenomonadaceae bacterium | reverse complement strand
CGAATAACAAAAACCTCCCATAAAAAAATTCTTGTCAATCCGGCGGGTAGGCAAGAATTTTTTTTGCAGGGAAATTGCAACATTGGCAGAAAAGTTAAGGCAGGAATTGAAGGAAATGTGGTCAGAGACGGGGGGAGAATTTGATGAAGTTGATTGTCGGAATAACCGGTGCAAGCGGAATTTTGATAGCGGTGGAACTTTTACAGAGATTGAAAGCGATAAAAGAAGTCGAAACGCATTTGATAATAACGGACGGCGGCGAGCTTACGATTCGCGACGAAACGGATTTTGATTCTTTCGCGATAAAACAACTTGCCGATGTCGTTTACAATGTTCACGAAATGGATGCGGCGATTGCAAGCGGAAGTTTCCGGATTGACGGAATGATTATTGTCCCCTGCACGATGAAAACAGTTGCCGGGATTGCGATCGGTTACGGAGAAAATTTACTTCTCCGGGCGGCGGACGTTTGCATAAAAGAGCGGCGGAAAATGGTTTTGGTTCCCCGCGAAATGCCGTTCAGCACGATTCACCTGAAAAATATGCTGACTCTTTCGGAACTCGGCGTTGTCGTCATGCCGCCGGTGCTGACTTTCTACAACACGGCAAATACAATCCACGCACAAATAAATCACATAGTCAACAAAATTCTTCTGCAATTCGATTTGCCTTCCGACTTGATCGAATGGAAAGGCGGAAAAAATCGGCAAGAAAATTTTTCGCTCGGAAAATAATATTTGTTGCCAACGTCGCAACTGTTTGATATAATAGCCGCGTTTTTGAAGGCAGGAAAATCTGCCGAACAGAAGGAGTGTGCAAAAATGATTAAATTGGAGAAAAAACAAGTCAAAATCATCAGTATCATAATTGCTGTGGTTTTCATCGGCAGTGTCGTCGCACTTGCCCTGACTCAAACGGGCGGCGTTGCGTCCGCCGCAAGCAGCAGTACCGTCGGAGTGATAAACTCTCAACAGGTACTCGTGCAACATCCCGACATTCAAAATTTTGAAGATCAATTCAGAGCCGCAGTCGAAGAAATTCAGAAAGACTTTGAAGAGAAATCTCAGGGAATGAACGATCAGGAAAAGCAGGAATATTATCAACAGTGCCAACAGCGTGTAATGCAGAAACGTCAGGAACTTCTCGACCCGATTCAAAAATCCATTGAAGAGGCCGTCAAGAAAACTGCGGATGCAAAAGGTCTTTCCGTTGTCATCGAAGAGGGTGCGGTTGTTTACGGCGGACAAGATATTACACAGGACGTTATCGGCAGACTTGCCAAAAAATAATCTTGCAATTAAATCATAAAAACAAAAATGCCGAGCCTCAAACGCTTGGCATTATTTCTGTATTCGGGAAGAAAGGAGTGCGGCGGTGAATAAAAAAGCAATAATTGCGACGGCTGTCGCCGCACTTTTCGGCGGCGGGATTTATTTCGGAAATTTCCGCTCATCGACTCCCGCAAACAAAACTCCGGCTTTGCCGCCGCCCGTTCACGGTGTCGGAATAATAGATTTTTCGCTGATCGAATCGAAACACCCGGACGGGACGCATTTAAAAGAATTACGCGGCAAAGAAAAGCGGTTGAAATTGGAACTTGACGAACTGCTGAAACCGATAAAACCGGTAGAGCCGCCGGAAACCGACGAAAAACCTTTTAACGATTCCGTTTGGCAAAAAAATGCTCAAGCGGTCATCAGCGAATTTGCGGAAATTCGCCGGAGAAAATTGAAGGCGGCTGAAGATTATCGGAAGGAAACCGGTGATTCTTACATCGAAAGACGCAACAAAGTCCGGGACGTTTACCTCAACCGGGCTTTGAATATCACTTTAAAACTTCAAAACGCCGACAACCTTCGACTCACTCCGGAACAGATTCAAGAATTGAAAGACGAATTGGATAAGGTCGTTTTGGAACGGAATCAAAGTCAACTGGAACTTTTGAACGAGTGGACGGCTGAAATTGAGGCTTATGCGGAAAAAGCCGTCGCCGCAGATGTCGAAAGATTGCGGCGGGAAACTCGCGAAACTATGGAAAATGAAAAAATTGCGGCGGAGCAGAGTTTTGAAGAGGCGAAAAAGCGAAACGAAGAACTGACAAAGGCAAAAATTGCGGAAATGGAAAGTCGCCGGCGGCGGCGGGAGGAAATTCTTGAAGAAATTTCCGCAACCGTCAAAGAACGCACTTCTCTTGAAGAAAAAATTTACGACTCCGTTGCCGACGAGGCGGCAAAGTTTGCCGTGTTGAATCACTTGGAATTTGTCATTGTAAAAACCGATTACGAATTTCCGGACAACTTTTTGCCGGTCGGCGGCAGGGAAATGACTTTTGAACTCAAAGAGAAAAAGAAAATCGGTACGCCCGTTTTTTCCGGCGGCGACACGAAAGATTTGACCGCAGACGTTTTGAAAGAACTTGAAAGACGGATATCAAGCAACTGACGAAAACGGTGCAGAGTTGCTCCCGGAGTCAGCGTGGCAAGTTTATACGCAGGATATTGGTAACGACCATGCAAAGATGATGCACATAATGCCAAATCTCCAAGATGACGTAGTCTTGCATTGTCTTTCTCAAGACGGTTATGATGTGCAGGTTATATTCGGTTCTGATTGACAACTCCTTGACGGCTTGGCATTGACCCGGTAAAATCGGCTCCGGGAGGGATTTAAAATGAATGAAGATTATGATTCAAAGAAAAATGTGCTTTCAAGATTGAAAAACGCATTATGTGAAGTCAGATTACGCGAAAAAGGACTTCTGCCGGCAACAACTCCCGTCCGCAAAATAATTGAAGAACTCAAACGCGAGGCGGCAGAATCAGAAACGGCAGAAAAGGCGATCGCAATATGATTGTCGAACAAACTGCCGATTTTGAAAAAGATTTAAGGCATTATGTCAAGAAGAAAAAGTATTTTAAATTACCGGAAACAGTCGAAAAACTTGTTGATGACCTTGAAAAAGGTAATTTGCCCGGTGACAAAATACCCGGCTTGAATCTTCCGGAAAATTCGGCGGCTTACAAAGTCCGACTCGAAAATAAATCCGCCAATGTCGGCAAGTCGAACGGTTTCAGAGTAATTTATTATCTTGTTGTCGATGAACGAATTTATTTGTTGACAATATACTCAAAAAAAGATGATGAGCGAATTGTTACCGATTCGGAAATTGCAGAAATGATTTACAACATTTTAAGCGATTAAACCAAAAATATAAACTTGACCGCTCCGGCGTTTTTTTTGTTGAAGGAGTTGGAGATTCCTTGACGGCTT